>NZ_VIUK01000033.1:0-52956 GCF_007828295.1 Pseudomonas sp. SJZ080 | reverse complement strand
CACTCTTATCGTTGCTATTAGTCATAAACATAACCGTTTGCCTATCCCTTATCGTAAGGGGGAAACGGTGTCCTGTCTTTCATGGGGCTCGTTCACAGACTCCCCTTAACGACCTTGACCTTGGATGACCTATCGCGCCAAGCCCTAGCCCTACTCAATTATCTGGATGCCCAGCATTGTAGCGTGATCGGACTATCCGTAGGGGGAATGTGGGCAGCTAGGCTGGCTCTGGCAGAGCCTACGCGCATTAGTGGCTTGGTGCTAATGGACACCTATCTCGGGGCAGAGCCAGAGTCTGCAAAACAATATTATTTTTCATTACTCAAGCAAATAGAAGATGAAGGAGTCATTAACCCTGAGCTTCTTGATGTGATCGCCCCAATGTTCTTTCACCCTGAGATCAATCGTAATCTGCCGCTCTATCAGGGATTTCGCGATTCGCTCGCGTCTCTGTCGGCTGAACGCTTGCGCCAGAGTATCGTTCCGTTGGGGCGAATGATATTCGGCCGTAATGATTTGCTTCCACTTCTTAACCAGCTAGACGCGGAAGCAACTCTGGTCATGTGCGGAGAGCAAGACATACCAAGACCTCCTTACGAAACCGAAGAGATGGCGAGCTTGATTGGTTGTCCATACGCGCTAGTGCCAAGAGCAGGACATATCTCCAACCTGGAAAACCCCCAGTTCGTTACCGACAAACTGCTTGATTTTTTGGCTAGCAAGATACAAAAATCAAATTGAATCTTGAAGTGCATTACGACAGAACGAAGCCCGCTAGAGGTTGGCTGGGAGCTGCGCGGAACTCGCGCTATCTCACCGGAGAAGCCTGAGTGCGGATTCCACGCCATCCGGCCACCCAGCCCACCAGCATCCGGCCACCTGTTCCACGCTCATCCGGCCAGGCAGTCGGAGCGCAGCGACGCAGGTTTGCATTGTTAGTCTGAAGTCTCTGTCGCCGTCAATTTCGTTGCGCGTCTGCGCATCGATTCGCCCTTCAGTTCGATGCGGTAAGCGTTGTGCACCAGCCGGTCGAGGATCGCATCGCCCAGGGTCGGATCGCCGATCAGCGCGTGCCATTTGTCCACCGGCATCTGGCTGGTCACTAGCGTCGAGCGGTTGCCGTAGCGGTCGTCCAGCAGTTCGAGCATGTCGCGCCGTTGCGCAGCGGTAAACGGCGCCAGACCCCAGTCGTCCAGGATCAGCAAGTCGGTCTTGGCATAACCCGCCATCAGTTTCGCGAAGCGGCCGTCGCCGTGGGCCAGGCTCAGTTCTTCCATCAGGCGCGGCAGGCGCAAGTAGCGCACGCTGTAACCGTCGCGGCAGGCCTTGTGGGCCAGCGCGCAGGCGAGCCAGGTTTTACCCACGCCAGTCGGGCCGCCGATGATCAGGTTCAGGCCATCGCGTAGCCATTGGCCACTGCCCAGTTGCAGGATCAAGGCCTTGTCCAAACCACGAGGGCTGCGGTAGTCGATGTCTTCCAGACAGGCGTTATGGCGCAGTCGTGCGGCTTTGAGGCGAGTCGTCAGTCGTGCATCTTCGCGCTCGGTCAGCTCGCGGTCGACCATCAGGCCAAGGCGTTCATCGAAGCCCAGATCGTTGATATCCGGTGTGGCATGTTGCTCGCCAAGCGCCTTGATCATGCCGTGCAGGCGCAGGGTTTGTAGCTTGTCGAGTGTCGGGTTGGGCAGCATTTTGGTGCTCCTTTTTTCAGGTCAGTGGTAGTAGCCGGGGCCACGAAGGTTGATGTGCTCTTCGGGCAGCAGCGGCAGGGTTTGCTGGGCTAGCGGCAGTCGCTCCAGTCCTTGACGCAGGATCGATTCGAGGCTTTTGTAACTGCATGCACCCAGTGCCAGCGCACGCTGGCAAGCGGCTTCCAGCCGCTCTTCGCCGTGCTGTTTGCTCAGGCGCAGGATCCCCAGGCAGGCACGGAAGCCGTGCTGCGGGTGGATTCGGCGTTCGAGGATGTAGGCGATGACACCAGCAGTGTTGGGCCCGGTCTGCTCAGCCCAGTGGATCAGTCGCTGCGGCGTCCATTCGGCATGTTCGCGATGGCTCTTGGGCATGTGCTCGGTTTGGGTGGTGTGGCGACCTTTGTGCAGCGAGCGCAGGTGGCTGGCCACGCGCTGGTTGGCGTGGAAGCACTCGACGGTCTTAGCGGTTAGCCGCACTTCGAGTTGGTGCTTCACCAGCTGGTACGGCACCGAGTAGTAATGGCCGTCGACCTCGACGTGGTAGTCGATGTGCACCCGTACCTTTTTCCATTCAGCGTAAACGTATGGGTGTTCCGGCAGCGCTTGCAGTGCCGGTTGGTCGATGCCCTCAAAGGCAGAACGGCGTGAGCCCGGTAGCTTCTTGAAGGGCTTCTGATTAAGGCGATCCACGAGCAGCGCGATGGCTGTGTTGAGTTCGCCCAAGGAGAAGAACTGGCGGTTGCGCAGCACCGCCAGGATCCAACGTTCGACCACTTGCACGCCGACTTCGACCTTGGCCTTGTCCTTGGGCTTACGCGAGCGAGCAGGTAATACGGCTACGCCATAATGCTCGGCCAAGTCGCGGTAGCTGGGGTTGATATCCGGCTCGTAACGGTGCGCCTTGGTCACGCCACTGCGCAGATTATCGGGCACCAGGATCTGCGTTGTACCACCGAAAAAAGCAAAACAGCGGGCGTGCGAGCCCAGCCAGTCGGGCAGTTTCTGCGACCAAGTGGCTTCGGCGAAGGTGTAGCTAGATGCCCCCAACACGGCGACGAATATCTGGGCCTGACGGATCTCGCCGGTTCGCTGGTCGATGACCGCCGCGGTCTGGCCAGCGTAATCGACGAACAGCTTTTCGCCGGCGCGATGTTCCTGACGCATAACCACATCGATCTTGGCAGCCCAGAGGCGGTAGTGCTCGCAGAACCAGCTGTATTGGAAGCCTTGCGGGTGAGCGAGCCGATATTCCTGCCAAAGCAAAGCCAGCGTTACGCCGGGGCGACGTAACTCGGCATGGACATGAACCCAGTCCGGTACCGGACGTTGATCACTGGGGACAGCGGGCGGCGGCGGAAAAAGATGCCGTTGCAACTCGGCGTCAGTCAGCGCAGAGGGCCAGGTAAGGCCGCTGGCAGCAAAGCGATTGAGGTACTCACCGACGCTAGCTCGACCTACTTGCAAGCTGATAGCGACCTGGCGGGCAGATAGGCCGACCTCGAATTTGAGACGTAGCACTTCTTGAATCTTACGCATGGATAACCGCTCCACGACGACCTCTCTGCTTCGATAAAAGAGGTCGATGGTAGTGAATTAATCCTGCGCTGCTGCCTGCCTTAAGGGTGGCCGGATGGCTGTGGAATGGGTGGCCGGATCACCGTGGAATCAGTGGCCATAAGGTTATATCCTGGGGGTGAGGTGTTGCAGCTTGACTCCTACTCCCTAGCTCAGATTGCAATGCCAGCTAACTCAGTTGCCGCAGGACATTGGAAGCGGCCCAGGCTCTGGCGATTGAACGGCGCCCCTACCCGTCCGACGCGCAGTTGCAAGCGTACTTCGTTACCTTCGAAATCCAGAATAAGGTGCCGGACTTCAGAGTCCTCAGCGGGCACCATCCGTGCCTGGTCCAACAGACGGAACCAAGCCCAGGGACCTTCAGTCTTACGAATCAGGGTACGGCCATCCAACAGCGTCACGCTTGCCCGTACCTCAGCACCCAGCGCTTTGCCCGGCCATGCGAACAACGCTGCCTGCAACGGTCCGTGGGTATAACTCATACGCTTGCCATCAACGCTAAGGCTGAACTCGGCAATGTGTTCGCTCATGGTAAGTGGACTAACCTCGAAATCGAAGCCTGCTTGATTTTGTCCCACTGAAAAAAAAGCTTCACGCAACTGCGCGGCCTGCTCAAGAGCGGCCAACACCGGTGCGCCGACAAGCCCGGACGAGGCCTGGCTGGACAAGCGCCACGGCCGAGAATGGGTATCGAGTTGTCCGGCCAGATGCTGCTCGGCAAACCCTTGCAGCACGCCGTCACCAGCGAACAGCCGATTGAAATCTTCTAGGGAGACCTGATTCGACGAGTTGGCCTCGAACGGATAGCGCCCACCCAGTGCCCGCTCGCAGAATGGCCCTACCTCGCTAGCCCAAGCGACCTGCAGCGACTGCCTGCTGTGCTGCTGTAACAAGTTCTGACTGATTTCGACCACATCTTGCAGCAGTGGCTGGAGCTGCAAGGGCGACCGCTCAACCTCATATTGCAAACGCTGCAGCGCATCATTGGCAGGCAAAGGTGTTTTTAAGGCAGAGGCTTTTTGCCCGGCTTGAATGAACTGCGCGGTGTCCCTCATAACACTGCGCAAAGGGTCAGTGGCGGCCACGCCGCCCGAGACAGCCACCCATTGATGCAAGGAGCGAAAATGCTGGGTTACCGGATGTGGCTCTGGCTCCATCCTGGGTTGCGGCTCGGCGTCGATCAGCCCCACCCGCTGCTGTAGGCGCGTGCCTCGCTGTTGTGCAAGGCGCAGCCACCCCTGAGACAGTGTGGGCGTTGCCAGATTGGTTTCGCGCGCCGCTGCCTGCATCAACCCCAGTATCGGCGAGTCGTCCTGCGCCAGCTGCAACAAGCGCCGCGGCACATGCTCGACCTGGTCTAGACCGACCAGTTGCAAGTCGTCGAAAAAGCCCTGCCAATGATCGATATAGGCCGAATGGTAAAGGGCGAGAATTTCTTGTTTGAGGGGCGCAGCCTCCAATGCCCGGTCCCACCCCATGAGTCGATACTCCTGCTCCAACTCGGCAGCCAGCCACGGATCGAGTAAGTGCCGCAGTTGTTGTTCACCCACCGCACTGAAAGCCCCGGGCACACCTCGGCTCGACGGCTCGCCGCTGCGTCGGTCAAACAGCAATAACCCCTGTGCGCCGAGAGCGGATACGATGCTAAAGTCCGCTAGCGAGTGCCGACTCAATTGCTCAAACAGCTGTCGATACAGACGCTGGGCCAAGGGTTGAGCAGCAAGCTGCTCACGCGCCTGCTCGATTAGCACGCGATCCAACGACAGGGGAGCAACCTGCGCCAAGTGTTTGAGCAGGCGTTGCAAGTGGCCGTCAAGTCTCCAGTACTGCGCGTCACTCAATGCACTCCCCGCGTGCTTGCGCAGAGTCTGGCCATACCACTCGCGCAGGACCTGAGCATCGAAACGGCCTTCACCACCGAGCATCAGGTACAGCCCCAGACTCTGGCGCAGTGATGCTTCGTCAGCGGACGACGGTGCGCGCAAAGAATTATTCAATCTTTGCAACACATCCGGCAGCAACAACTGCTGCAAACCCTGATCATAGAGCTGAGTCGTCCGGCTGTGCAGTTGTCGATCAACCGCCCAAGGCAGCCACCATTGATCGATAAGCTGCTCGACGTCGGCCAACCGATCGAGACGAAGTAGTGCTCCGACGCTAAGTACACCCGGATTGACCGGGCCTGTCCCTTGTTGCAACGCATCGATGTGCCGGTCGACGCGTTCCAGCCGACGACTCTGATCGCGGTACAGGTTGAGCAACAGGAGACTGATCAAGAGACTGACTGCCAGTACCAGGTAGTGTGCTCGCGGCCGCCACCAAGCCATTGTTTGTCGCAGCGGGGTGCGCAGACGACCGGATCGGCGACAGGCTTGCAAGGCGCGCAATAATGCAGGTGCCGTCACCTCAACGGTGGCCGGCTGGGCGCTGAAACGGAGTGACTGCAGGGCCACTTGGGCAACCCCCCGCTCCTGGCCAAAGGCGGTTTCCAGGAACCCTTGCAAAGTCGCCGAAAAGACCCGCCACATCGGCGAAAACCCATACAGCGTTCCCCGCACCTGGACGTCCGGCTCACGCTGAAGGCGCTCGTACTGGCCGCTTTCGAGGCCGGAAATCAACCCGCTCATGCGCTGGCCAAGACTGGCCAGCAGGTGTCTATTACGAGTGGCCGGCGGGAACTCGATACTCAATTCACGCTGATCCGCCGCCATCCAGGCCAGTGAGGCGCTGTAACCGGGTAGCTGTTCGCAGCCGCTGATAATCACCTGCACGGCCAGGGCATTGCCGAAACGCCGGGCCAGCTCTTCAAGACGCGTGTGCAGGGTCAAGGCCAGTAGGTCGCCCTCGGCAGCGCTTGCGCACAGCAGTTGTTCGGCACTAAGTACCAGTACCACGCCACGGGGTTGCCGTTCGCCCACGGCGGTTTGCTGCAGCTCATCGAGCAACAATCGCCACAGTCGGGCGTCTTCGGGTTGACGCTGATTCAGCAGCGAGCCACTGATGTCGTACAACGAAAAACCGCCTACAGCACTGCACCGCAGGTCATATTCAGTGCCGCCCGGCAAACCAAGCAAAGGTCCTTTGTCAACGCCGGCCGGGCCAATCAGCAAGAAACCCGGCAACTTTCTGCCCTCGCGCTGACGCCAAGCGTGTAATCGCTCGCGCAACGCTAGCCCACGCGCAAACCCCTCTTCACTAGGAACGGTGTTGTCGATCGGCTTAGGTGCGGTTATCTTGTCCGCCCGCCGGCGCAGCCAGTACACCAGCAGTACCAACAGGGCGATCAACCCAATGAGCAGCCATCGCGAACCTAGGCCGGCCAATGGCGCATGACCATCCACAGCCAGGCGGTGGCCATGACCAATGATCAGATACATCGTTAAAAGCAGCCCCAGCAGCAAAGGTGAGGCGCGCAACATGGTTTTCAAGGCGCGCAGCATGACGGTAATATCCACAATCAAGAGAACAAGGAGAGCTAGTACCCGGCGGGGTATACGAAGATTTCCACGCGACGATTGCGTGCTCGGTTGTCCGGGCTGTCATTAGCAAGTAACGGCTCAAACTCGCCACGGCCCTCAGCGAAAAAGCGCGATGGGTCGAGTTGCTCGCTCACCAACCAGCGCAGAACCGCTTCGGCACGGGCCAGGGACAGCGCCTGGTTGGAGATCAGACGCCTGGCCACTGGTGTGTCGTCGCTGTGCCCGACCACCTTTATCTGACCCGGCCACTGGTCCAGCGCCGCCGCAATGCGGCGCAACACCGGCTGGTAGGGCGCCGCGACCTCGCTACTGCCGGGGGCGAACAGCCCAGAGGAGCTGATGATCATTCGCACGCCCTGGCCATCCTCTAACAAGTTCAAACGACCCGCGCGCAAGTCTGCCGAAAGCTGCTCGGCCATCTGTTGGGTCAGCGTAATCAGCGGTGCTTGTTCGAGTGCCTGCAAACGCACCATAGTCTGGTACGAGCGGCTTTCCAGGTGATACGCCAAACCCGACGCGAGGGCCACTAACAGCACCCCACAGCCCCACCATAAGTGACGCCGTCGGTTGAAGTAGCCGCGACTCCAGGAGCGCAAGTGCTCATCCAAGCGCGCCTTGGGTAAATAGCCACGCTGCAGGCGAATGGTTTCAAACAGCTGGTTACGCCGTACCGCCAGGGCAGCCCGGCCCTCGCTTTGAATTCGATAGCGACCTTCCAAGCCGAGGGCTAGACATAGGTACATCAGCTCGAGCAATGCCAAGTTTTCCTGAGGTTTTAGCTCGGCTGAGTCTAGGTAGGCGAAGAACCCGTCACCGCCCGAGGTCTGTCCATGAAAGATCATCAACAAGCTATGCTTTGACCACCCGCCGCGCCCCCATTCGGAGCCGGATATGGTTTCATCGAGCAGGGTGCAAATCGCATACTGCGCACGCTCCACCGTGGCCGCGGGAGTGGCGTCGTCGAGCGCTTGGCGATGAAAGGTTCGTATCTGGGTCACCAGACGCGCGCGCAGCTCATTGAGGTCCGGAGCCTGCTCCAACCCACGCAGCAGCACCACTTCATACAGCAGGTCGCTGGCACGCTGAGCCAGTCTATCGCTGTTCAAGGGTGGCAGGGCTTCAGGTAGCTGTTGCGTGCGGGACCGGAATGCCCTGCGAAAGCGTGCTTTAAGGTAGGGAAGGAGGCGGGTCATTGAGGCTCCTTGATCGCCCAGAAGGCCAGTTGCAGGCCCGGAAAATCACCGGCCACATGCAGACCGAAACCGGCGCTGGTTTTAAGCTCTTGCCACAGAGGACTATCGCTTTGCAGCTCGAAGTAACTAAAGCCGGCGTAGTACGGAAGCTCACGCGGAGCCGCTGGAAGTACACAAACATCAAGCCCAGGCAATTGCAGCTCGACCAGGTCAGCAACGCGCTCTATGGGCCCAATTTTTAAGCATACTGGGAAGGTCTTGCGCAACTCCTCATCGGGCACCTGGGCCCGCACCGCGAGCACAAAGCGTGCCGAGGCATACAGCCCGCCGTCGAGCGCTGCAGC
This sequence comes from Pseudomonas sp. SJZ080, assembly GCF_007828295.1. NCBI lineage: Bacteria > Pseudomonadati > Pseudomonadota > Gammaproteobacteria > Pseudomonadales > Pseudomonadaceae > Pseudomonas > Pseudomonas sp. SJZ080. The sequence goes on along the minus strand of NZ_VIUK01000033.1, from coordinate 44,674 downwards.
AAAGCGAATGCCATGGTCACGATCAGTAAGCGTCAGCGGCACTACATCGGTCCCTGCCTGCGCACTAAGGGTGTAGACCAAGTCCTTAAGGACCGGCTCAAAGGTTTCGGCGAGTCGGTCATGACGGTAGGCTGGGTAGCTTTTCGGACGTTTGTTGGCCTCGAAGAAAATCGACAACTCGCCGGCCAGACTGAGCAACTCACGGTAGAGGGTCTCAGGGTGTAGGCCCGGGTAGACGGCCAGATGGGCAAGTATTACTTCGGCTCGATTAATCGTCTGCAGCATCAAAAAATGTTGTACTTCCGCAACACCACCAAGCCCTGGTACTCCCATATTATTCGACAGCATGTAGCCGCGCTGCTTGACCCGCCCTAGGAAATCATCGACGAACGCGGCCAGCTGGGGGGCCAGACGCCAACTCAGAACCGGCGCGATAAACGCCTCGTCAAGACAGACCTGCCCACTCGGGCTGCGCTCCAACACCCGCACTGTGCCCAAGTATTCGTGGGATCGTGCGACGTCCTGTTGACGCGCCAACCGCAGATTGAGTTGGGCCAGTTGCAGGGTCGCTTGTTCTGCGCCGTCGGCATTGCTGTCGGACACCTGAACCTCGACTAGACGGTAGCGAGCTAGGCTATCGGGGCCAGGTTCGCGCACGACCTCGGTGGTGGATGCGCTGGTCATCGGCAATGCGAGCACTACCTCCAGATCGCGTGCACCTTCAGGCACGACAAAACTTGCAAGGGCCAGGCTTTGGGTATCCAAGTCGAACAACGTGCCATCGGGCAGGATCCCTGCACACTCGAGAAGGCAAATTCGGCCCATAGCCAGCTGTGCTGGGTCAATCTTCAGTGCGGTAAAGCCCCAGGTACCGGGATGAATCGCTTGCAGACCTTGGGTCAACTGGCCGCGCTGGTAGCGCTGGTGCTGCTGAAAATGTTGCGGCTGGAGGAACATGCCTTCCGACCAGACTACTTTGTCGTTACTGAACATCTTAGGGAGTCTCTAGTATTGGAATTGCCTGAATCGACACCGCATCACGTGCAACCGTAACGTTCAGCGTCACCGGGCTCTGGGCCTGAAACACCTCCACGGCTCGCCATTGGGCGTTATCCAGGTCGCGGTATTCGGCAACCACACCCAGCAGGCGCACTCCAAGTGCAGGTACAAAACGATGTATCCTCAGCTCGCCGGGACTCAACTGGAAAGTCTCGCGTGTCAGCCAAGCGCTATCCGTTGGCTGCTGATCAGCACTACCCAGGCGCGACAGATCGACCTTAAGAAACGTTTTGGCGTCACTCAGTTGATAGACCGTGAGCATCAAAGGCGAGGGTCGACCATAAAGGTTCGGGTTGGCATCAAGGGCGGCTTCCATGTGCAGCGTCTTTTGCGGATCACGTACTGGCGGGTCTTGGAACCAGCCGACCATCTGACACCCCTGCAGTAGCAACAGAACGCCCAGCACCAAACTGCCTGCACCTGCACGGCACCAGCGCGTACGAGCGTCAATCACGGCCATCATCGGCCTCCTTGGCCTTTTCGGCTTTCTTAGCTTTTTGGGGTTTCTTCGGTTTGGGTTCCTCGGCGGAGTTGGCACTGCCGCCGCCTCCACTGTTGATGTCGACCTTGCTCTTGCCGTCGATCGTCACCAACGTGCCATTAATCGACACGCCCTTTGGACCCAGCACCAAGGTACTCTCTCCAGCCTTTAGGGTGAGGGTTTGACCTGCCTCCAGGGTAATGGTCTTGCTGCTCTTGAGGTCGACACTACTGGCCCCCAGCTTGAACTTACCACCCACCTTGGCATCACTGTCGGCACCGACCTCCAAGGAATGAGCTCCGGTAATCGCACTCTGCTGGTCGCCACCGACCTCCAGGGAATGCCCCCCCTTGATCTGGAGGTTGTGATCGCCACCGACTTCCAGCGAATGGTCGGCCGCCACCTGCCGGTTGTGATCTCCACCAACCTGCTCATGGGAGTCCTTGGCAATCTGGCTGAACGAACTGGCGCCCACAATCAGGTGCCGCTCGTTACCTATGTTTTCGAGAGCGTCGTTGACGACGGTGGTGTCTTGGTTGCGTCCAGCATAGAACAACAGCTGCTCGGCGCCATCCTTATCCTCGAAACGCAGTTCGTTATAAACGTCTTCGTCCCCCAGTGACTGGCTCTTGATACCACTGCGAGCAGCCTGCGCTGGTAATTCATAGGGCGCACGCATACCTCCGTTGTATAGGCAGCCGGTCACCAATGGGCGATCCGGGTTCCCGTCAAGAAACTCCACCAGCACTTCCTGACCAACCCGAGGCAAAAAAATGGCCCCTCGGTTCTGGCCCGCCCAAGGTTGCGCCACCCGAACCCAACACGAACAGTTTTCGTTGTTTTGCTCGCCCCTGTCCCAGTGGAACTGAATTTTGATCCGCCCGAATTCGTCGACCCACAGCGGTTCGCCCTCCTTGCCAACCACAAACGCTGTCTGCGGACCGGCAATTTTCTGGCGCAGAGTATTAAATTGTGCCCGGTACTGCCGATTGCTCGGCATCGCCGTCACTTTGCATTCAAAACGCGGAGCGCTGACCCCATAATTAGAAGGCGTGCAAAAGGCATCCAGGTGTGCACGAACAATCAAGTGCTGGACGTTCTGACGGTCATCGGGATGCTCACTCAGGGTAAAACAAGCACCTGCAGGCAAATAGGGCGCACAGCCAGTAGTGCTGACAAGCAGTTGTTCGGCACTCAGGGCCTGAGCCTCGATTCTGGTCACGTACTCACCAGCCGCCGAACTGTTGAAGTGTCCCGGATAACGGTAATGCTCATAAGCAGTCTGCTCGTGGTCCATGGCAACCGCCGCCTCAGCCTTCAGTACACTAGCTTCCCGGGTGTTGGCCTTAGTGAAGTCGAAATCCGTAGCACTGATCCGGCCGGTGCATAATGTATGGTGCGGTTCCCAACCCCAAAGACTGTGGACCAAGGCGTCATTGCCCGCGCGCCACTGCAAGGGACCTTCACCGTCGATCGGTTTATGCACCGTACTAGCGTCGGTAATCACCAAACAGTGCCCCTCTACCGTGTGGCGAAAGAAATAGTACATCCCGGCGTTTTCCATCAACCGACTGACAAAGTCAAAATCGGTTTCACCGTATTGAACACAATATCCAAGAGGGTTATAACTTTCTGTGGTGGCCCATTCCACCTCACCTGGATAGTCGGCCAGCACAGTCTTAAGCACATCAACCACTGACTGGTCCTGGAAAATCCGGCAATGACTGGCGCAACTGGAAAACCATAGCCACGGACGCAGCAATAGCTCGTAGCAAGGCATGCGGCCCTGATCAGCGACCTGCTTGAAACCGACTATGTACGCATGCAGAGTACGCATCATCACCGACTCATCCGGCAGGGAGCGCTCAAGGGGCTTGCTGGATAGCACCTTAATATTGGTCTCAAGCAGCGCTTCGGGGGCCAGATCTTCAAACGGTGCATCGAGGTCATGGACAGGGCCCTCCGGCCCAAGCGGATGGTCGAACACGCGAGTGAGCTGCTCACTGTCTTTCTCAAACCTCACGTCCTTAACCCGCACATCAAGATCGGTGTTTATCCCGTATGGCAAAAGAACCGCCAGCGGTTTGCCCAACAACTCATTGGCACGCAGCACCCCGTTTGGACTGAGCACATTGACCTTGTATTCGAACAACTGGCTCAGGCCTTCATCGCCCGTAAGACCGGCAAACAACCAGGCGTGAGAACCTATTAACCCGGTAAAGGCGCAACGGGGCTGCCCACTTTTTACGCGCACATGGCTTGAGAGCTCACTCATCTCTGACATGCACCTCAGGCGATCATGGTTCGAGTAGTGCCCGGCTGATCGACCTTGATCACCCCTGCCCACTGACATAAACAGGTGCACTTGCTATGCAGCGCCGGTTGTCCTGTGATCTGGCCCCTAGCCGCACCTGGTGTCCAAGGCGCTGTAGTCATCGGGACACAGGGCATCGGCGTCAACACCCCCATCGCCGCCGAAGTTGCAGCGCTGACCTGCGGATTAGCCATCGACGTGCACACCCCGAACGAGGCGATATTAACCATCGACTTGTGGTCTATGATATTGGCAGCGAACTGACCTTCGACGCAGTATCGGTTGGACGGCAATACCATTAACTTAGCCGGTGCCGCGCCAAACGAACAACTCAATACCGCGCCCATCACAACTTGATTTGGCATAGAAATCCTGAATAAATTAATAACCAACTGCGACACCGAACCAACGAAAACGACGTCCGGCCTGATAAGAAACGAACCCCATAAAATAGACGGAATCCATAGCCTGGAAAGCCAGGTTGTCGAGCTTACCCAAAAGCTTGGCGCGGCTGATTTCAGTCATGAAGGGGGTCCTGTTGAAGTCGTTTAATACAAGCCGGGCTCAACACATAGGCACGGAGCTGGTGTTTTTTTTTCGTGCAGGACAACCACGAAGCCATCCCCAGGGGGGTATCTTCGCCCAAGCATAGTGCAGGCTTTTCGCACGTTGACAGCAGCAACTGTAGGTCCCACTCGAAACTGCCTCCGAGGTAGTCGTCGACCAGCCGAACCATCCTTCGTAGTACTGCGGAGCCCGGTAAAAAACGCATAAAATTATCTAGTCGCAGCGGGCCCAGGCTCAGGCGCACGCTGTGTTGCACATTCCAAGCCCGGCGCCCCAGTAACGCGGCATTGCCCAATTGCGAGCAAGCACCGCCCGCACCCAACTGCAGTTGCTCGTCCGCCGCAAGGACACTCCAGCGCCCATGCCACTGGTGCAGGCTGACCGGTACTTGCAGGTAGTCACGCAACAACACCAGCAGCCCTTCGGCGCTCCCTCGCTGATCTATGTATTGGCTGGCGTAATAGGATTCACTACGGGGAGCAAAGACCTGCACGTAGTCCGCGAAACGGTCCTCGTCGGGACGGTCCGCCGAGACTACCGGCCGGGTCACGGCCCAACTGCGGTACAGCAGGCACAACAAGCGGTGATGGAAGATGTCTAGAAAGTGCGTCAACACGAAGTCATTGTGGTTAATTTGGCGTGACAGGGCGTCTTCGCTGAACGACAAAGGCATCGGACCATTGACCCCGGTCAGGCCGAAAAACGTCACCGCTAGACACGGCGGCAAACCCTCGCGCAGTTGCAGATTGCGCAACATACTCGGTTCGAAGGCCAGTGATACGGCCTGTGCCAGGCGCACAGGATCCTGATGCAGATGATCGGCAGTTCCCAACCGAGGGGCCTTTGGATTGAATCCCTCGATACGGCGCAAGGCGCTAAAAAAGTCAAAACGCCAGGCGTGCTGTTGCAGTTCAGTCCAAGGACTCAGAGGCTCGTGCATTGGCTACCTCGAGCCGGCCAACGCATGATCATGCCTCGCCCCCGTGTGTGCAGCACCGTCTGGGTAAAGGCATTGAGCGCCGCATAGCGGGCGAAGAATGCATCTAGCACTGCACCAAAAACAAAGGCCCCGATCCCCTCACAGGCAGCGTCATCCAACGTCAGGTGCAACTGCACCCCTCGGCCAAAGGCCACAGGCCCGCTGCCAGGCAAGCGCTGGGTTACGACCTTAGCCTGCAACGAGACGATGCCCTCGAGCAAGCGTTGCATCACTTCATTATCGACCGTGATATAAAGTGACAAAAGCTCTCTCAGGGCCTTGGCCCCAGCCTGTCCGTCGTCGTTGGCTAACGGTAGGTAGTTGCGTGACAGGTGCTGGATCGCGCGCCACGGGCCATCGCCCGACGTCGGTACCGCTAGCGGGCTCGAAGGCCCGGCCACACAGCGAATCGCCAAGACCGGTGCTGCGACCTCAAGGACAAAATCGGTTTTGCCTTTGCCAAATAGAGTGTGTTGTGCCACGTCACGGTTGGAACACAGCACCTCAGCTGCCAATTGATGTAGAGCCGGGTGAAAAGGCGGATGGCGCGGATCAACCAGGGCAATCGACACATCGCTGCCTACATAGGGGCGTTGGCCATTCATCGTACCGGGAGTCGCCCGGCTGGGCGTACGGCGCACTTGAAAAAAGCCGGCGATGGTTCCATCGCTGGCATGTACTTGGGGTGAATACAGCGGGACGAAACGTTGGCGCTCGCGAGTGCCACTAAGGTAGCCGTGCACCTCGAGCACTTGATGCACCTCATGAGCCAAGGGGTTCGAGGGGTCGACCAACAGGGTAATGTCTTGGGTGTGTTGCACCAGATTGATTCGCTCGGTGCGTTTTCTGAAGAGGTTCTGCACCGGGGTGCAAAACAGGGCGAACAGCGATCGATCAATACCGGCAGGCAACGGGTTAGACAACGGCGCTAACAGGATCACCAGCTCCAGACTGTCCTCGCCACAGCGCCGGACGGCTGGCCCTAGACCGCGGAGGTCAATGAAACGATGGCCCTCGGGAAATGCCAGAAAGCGCTTTAACAAGCTAAATCCGGCATGGCCGGCGGGGCCTTGGTCCGAGTGGATGGCCGCGGACTCGAGATTGGCCTGGACAATTTGACCTGGCTCAATGATTTCGCACCAACTCGCCGTATCCGACCCCGACCGGGCCATGACTCCCAGAGCACGCGACAACAGCGCTTCATGCACCGCCAAGGCCCGAGAGTCTTGCCCAGTGAGGTAAAGACGCAAGTATTTGAGCGAGAGTTGGTTAAACGCTAACCCCGAAGTGGTTTTTAGCCGCAAGCGCAACGCCGAGTGAGCCTGGCCTGCAAACCGAGTGGGTAGACCCGGCAACAGACCAGCGCTCGCCAGATAATCGGAGGATTCGATCTGCAACGGCCACAACGTCACCGCCTGGGTCGTACGCCACTCGCAACGTAGGCTTCGCCCAGCATACTCCGCGGTGGCGCTCAAGACGCTGTCGGCAGGCAAGCAGAAGCCATTCGTCAAGCTACCCTGATGCGCGTCCGGGGTTACTTGGACAACGGCCATCGAAGGCTGCGGTAGTAGGGAGTGCGGTTGCACCTGTTGTAGCAGGTTCTCGGTGAACTGAGGAAACTCGGACTCCATTTGCAGCCGGATCCGCGCAGTGAGAAACCCCAGCCCCTCAAGCAGACGCTCAACTGTCGGGTCGTTGCTCTGCTGTGAGTCCAGCCCCAGATGACCCGCTACCTTGGGATAGGCCTGGGCAAACTCGGCAGCCCCTTCACGCATAAATTGTAACTCGCCTTCGTACAGTCGCAGCAGACGCTCATCCATGGTGGGCTCGAGTGTCTGGCAAGCTAACGCGGGCTTCTCCACTTTCGGTATTCCAGACCGAACAGAACTTGAAGGGGTGAGCCACCGCCGCCTCACGCAGTTGCCCTTCGATGATAAACTGTACCTCAGGTATCGACGCATTGCTGCGTCTGCCCCAAGTGATGTGCAAGCTGTGACGAATGATTCGTGGTTCAAAGGCAATCACCGCCCGACGAATACGCTCTTCAAAAGCGCGTGGGTCAAAGCCAGACAGGGTGCTACCAGCGATACTTCCAACGCCGTAGTTTAGAACTGAACGTGCTACGTGGGGAGTAGCCCTAGGATCAAACGCTTGGCCCAGGCCAGATGCATTGAATAACGCATTTAAATCAGCTTTCAAACGGGCCAACAGATAGCTTTTGCTCGCATCCGATCTCGAAGATAGAGCGGGCTGCTCATGCAAACTCAAACGCTCCAGCAATGTATAGGTGTAAGTATTCATGGCCCAACCTTGAGCTTTTACGTTTAACCAACCGTACAAAAAGCTGATTAAACAAAATCCTATTGACGAGTTGAAGGCACCCTGAAGATCAGGGGCACCTTGGCTCCGTGCAAAAATCAGAGAGACTTAATTATTCTTTAGCTATAAGATCATAGCTTTTTTCTACCGAGCCTTTTTCGATATCACCATCGAAATGATTATATTTATAATTGATTTTTACAAAATTTAATGAAATATGCTCTTCAGGTCGGCAGTTGGCAGCGCAGCAAGTGGAAAATGAACTTACAATTGGCTTGACCAACTCAATAGTGAGCAGCTTTTGTGAGGACTTACCGGCACCAGCGGCATGCATGACGACGATTGTAGCCTTATCAAACGCCTTGCCGACGAGGGACTGAATAAAGAACTCAGGGGAAGTTTTATCTGCACCCTTATCCAGTACCAACTCCGACATGTATGCCTGTCCGACATCTCGATCAGCGCCCTGCACCTGAATGTGCCGAGCGATACTCAATGAGTAAGAGTTGAACTCAATCCAGCCCTCATGCCCTTTGACGGTGGAAGTGCCTTTAATCTCTTTATCAAACTTTACTAAAATCATATTTAACTCCTATTTGGTACTTGCAAACAACCAGTCCCCAAAAAAACTACGTCCGCACAGAACCTGCCACTTAGGTAAGTGACACCCAGCCAGTACAATGGTCAAGCCTTGACAGAAGGCAACCTGGAAACCAGCCGCAAAGAAACGGTCAGCCCTTCAAGTTGATAGTGTGGACGCAAGAAAAACTTGGCCCGGTAAAAACCTGGATTAGCTTCGTCTTCTTCAATTACAACTTCCGCCGCCGCCAAGGGCTTGCGGGCTTTATCGCTGTCCGACGCGGTGGCCGGGTTCAATTCAACGTAACGGTTGACCCAACTATTGAGCCAGGTTTCTAAATCCGCCCGCTCTTTAAACGAACCGATCTTGTCACGAACAATGCACTTCAAGTAATGGGCAAAGCGGCAGGTGGCGAACAAGTAGGGTAAGCGGGCCGCCAGCTTTGCATTCGCGGTGGCGTCGGGATCGTCGTACTGCTGCGGGCTGTGCAGTGACTGCGCACCGATAAAGGCCGCAATCGAGCTATTCTTGCAATGCACCAGAGGCATAAAGCCACTATTCGCCAACTCCAACTCACGCCGGTCGCTGATGGCAATTTCGGTCGGGCAGGTCATGTCCACACCGCCGTCTTCGCTCGGGTAGGCATGCACTGGCAGACCACTGATTGCGCCACCCGACTCGATTCCACGAATCTGTGAGCACCAGCCGAATTTCTTGAACGACTGATTGATATTGAGGCCCATAGCGTAAGCAGCATTTACCCATAGGTAGTTTGCGGAATCACCCTGTGTGACTTCTTCAAAATTGAAGTCTTCCACAGGAGCTGTCTTGGCACCGTATGGGATGCGACCCAAAAAGCGCGGCAGAGTCAGCCCCACATAACGAGAGTCTTCAGAGCTACGCAAGTGACGCCAGGCGGCATGTTCCGGTGTCTGGAAAATCTTGCTCAGGTCCCGCGGGTTGGCCAACTCCTGCCAGGAGTCCATCAACAACGCGCCCGGATCAGCGGCGCTGATCAACGGTGCATGAGCCGCAGCGGCAATCTTGGCCATGGACGAGAGCAACTCAACATCAGGCGGACTATTATCGAAGTAATAGTCGGCGATCAAAGTACCAAAAGGTTCTCCCCCGAATTGACCATACTCATGTTCATAAATTTTCTTGAACAGTGGGCTCTGATCCCAGGCGGCACCTTTGAACTTTTTCAGTTCGCGAGCCAGCTCGACCTTTGATACGTTGAAAAAGCGGATTTTCAGTTGCTCGTCAGTTTCGGTATTACTCACCAAGTGGTGTAATCCGCGCCAGGCCGACTCGAGCTTCTGAAACTCGTCATGGTGCAAAATAGCGTTAAGCTGACCCGAGAGCTTGCTGTCGATTGATGCGATCAAGGCTTCAATGGTGCTTAACGTATCGTCAGCAATCAGATGCATTGTACTCAAAGCCTGCTGGGCCAAGGTCTGTATTGCAGTGTGGAGAGCCTCTCTGGCTTGCTCGCTGCGTGGTTTAAATTCCCGCTGCAGCAAACTGCTGAATTCATCAACTTCGACGAACTTTGAATAAAGGCTGACGGCCTGGATTTGTTCTGATGTGCTCACAATTACTTACCTTATTCAGTAGCTTGATCAGCAGGTTTGGCTTGATCCGCGAGAGATTGCATTAGCACCGGATCTTCAAGCAATTGAGCTACCAACTGTTCGGCACCACTTTTACCATCCATGTAGGTCAATAAATTGGACAGTTGCTGACGCGCCTCCAGCAGTTTGCGCAGTGGTTCGACATTGCGGGCGATCGCACCTGGGCTGAAATCATCCATACTCTTAATGTCCAACTCGATAGAAATTTGGCCCTCACCAGTTAACTCATTGGCGACCATGAGCTTCAGGCCCGGATTAACGGCATTCATGCGTTCGTCGAAGTTATCAATGTCAATTTCAAGAAACTTACGCTCTGCCACCGAGGGCAAGGCCTCAATATTGGTGCCGGACAAATCAGCAAACACACCGTTGACGAAGGGAAGTTCGATACTTTTTTCAGCCCCATATAGTTCCACGTCATAATCAATCTGTACGCGCGGCGCACGGTTGCGGCCAATAAACTTCTGACTACTGGTATTACTGGACATTTTGCTACCTTAAATGAATGATGAATCGTCAGCTGTCCTGAAGACCGCCAAGTATTCGTAGCTCGTTGATGCTTGAGGGCACCAGTTCAGCGATAATTTCCATGAACTCCATTCCCGCCAGCTTCCGTACACGGCGCACCAGCATCGGCACCGGACTACTTGGTTCGTGGTGATGGTAATACGCTTCGATGGCATCGAGCGCCCTCAGCACATCGTCTCTGGATCGGCACTCACCGCCCCCAATTACTTGTGCAGGTACTGCATCTCTGCCAATAACCGCATTGGGAGACGGATCACTTACCAGAGACAGGCCCTGTGCCGTATCACGCAGGCGCCCCTCTACCACCCGCAGCCATTGCTGCAACAAGCGGGAAATTGGCTGTAAAGGCGATACTGCGCATAACCCGGTGTGATCATCCAAGCATTGACCGATCTCGACTAAAAGCCCTTCAAGACGATTGAGCACTCCCAGACTGCGCATCAGTTCGGTGGAGCACTGCGGCTCGATTAAGCGCCCTAATCGCGCCAGACAGCCCGTGCGCTCTTGCGACTCTGTACCAACGGCAATCAACGCAAGATCTGCACAACTGAGTACTTCTTGAGTATCAGTGCGCGCCAATGGCTCTCGACGCAGTGTCGCGATTACCGTACTTGGCACTGTTAACTCGGCTAATGTGTTGAAGCGCACCAGTGGGTCAAATTGCTCCGTCACCGACAATTGCGGGTGTACCGTATCCCAGCGTTCACGCAGCAGAAACGCCAGCACCTGTAGCCCATTGGCAAAACCATCCAATCCACTACGCTCAAGCCAAGCCCGTGCCAGACAGACACCAACGCGCAAATCATGGGTACGCTCAAATAGTTTTAAACACAAAGCCTCGACAGCAATCCAGTCAATCGGCTCAGGGACGTAAACATGCTCACCGTATTGTGATTCCTCGCCCCCGGTTATTTTCTGACTCAGCGCGAGAAAATCAGCGTCATACTCAAGATCCTCACCGCAGCCCTTACTTGCAAGACCGGCGATAAAACTTTTAACGTTTATCACGTACCCCCCGACGCCTGCATGATTAATGTGTTTTATTGAGAAGTCAAAATACAAATAAACTTAAAAAAACCAATATCGGTGCTTTTTGACTTGCAGCGGCCCTGCGAAAAGCTGACCGGCACACTCCTAAGAAAGCTCTTAAGCAGCCAGCGACATTTTAAAATCACTTTCACTTGAAACTAAAATTGGCCTCTACTTCAGACTTTTCCTAGAGACCGGAAGTTAGCCCAGCCACTAGCCAGAAGGAGCACTCTCGCAGCTGCCCCATCTCCAGAAGCAGAACTTGTTGTCATGCGATAGCAGCCGATATCCCCGCTGGCGCGAACCCAAGACCAAAACCATATGAAAAAGTCGCGACAACTGAGTAAAATTTTTCGTCTTCCCATTGATAGTTGATAAGCATTGGCGAGTCACAGGCGATACTCAAGGCTATAGACTTTCCGGCAAAGCAGTTGTCGCTCAAATCTTTAAGCACCATTTTCCCACAGTCGACTACGCTCACCCCACTGAATATTGGCGCGCATGAAACAGGGATATGAGTCCCGGAAACGGTCAGATCAGCAATACTGACCGCGAATGCGCTATTGACCGCCACGAGTAACAGTGCACTCAGCACCAACTTTCTTTTAAAGCTCATCTTCAATCAACCAATTAACGCTAGCATCGCGCCTGCAATCTGACCGCACCAGTCGTCCGACTTACAGGTGCCGCACTTCCTGGGTCGTCAAGCCGCCCAGCACCTCGTCAGTGGTCAGATCCAGCGAGTAGGAACGTGCCTGGCGGCAAGTCACTATTGGTACTAGCCAACAACAGTGAACTTAGAGCAATGGCCTTTGAGAACTTCATGTTCAGCACCTTATTTTATGTGGCATGTATCAGCACGCTGCTTTCGCAGACCTAATTTCGATGAGACCTACCCTACACATTTGTGATATATCATAGTGGGTGCGCACAGATCGATTATGCAGGCGTTTTCCGGACGACCTGTAGGAAATTTCCCAAAATCCGGGTAGGCACCGCACACCGATCGAGTGAAAAGACTCTTACAGCCGAGACGGAGAGGAAGGGGGCGGATCCGATTCTAACTTGGCCCCCGGCTTGGCTGTCATCGGTACAAACTAAAAATATACTCGAACAGCGACAAACGCCCAGGAAAGGTCTGAAGTAGTAGCAATTTTTGAGGCCCTCGCTGGGGGATACGCCCAAAGCCCGGAAAATTTGGCCTCCCTTTTAAATCAATGGGTTACCAAATATTTCTGGGTGGAATATGGAGGGAACCGTAAATCGAAAATACAACAAATTTGGAGCTAGCTCTTTTAAGATGCAGAGCCAAAATTTCCGATCAGGGTATAACCTCGCGCTACGAGTCTCATTTGTACTTGATCAGGAGCCATATTAAAGTAGTCATGGAACCGATCTTCCGGGAGCAGTCGTTGAATGGCAGGAATAAGATTTGTATAGCGGCGCTGAGCATCTGGACGATAATGACCACTGCCATTGTTCCAGGACTTTAGTTTATTGCTTTTAAAAAAAAGTTCGCCAGCAAAAAGTATGTCTTCACGATTTGATAGGGAGGTGTGTCCATCTATGATAAAGCAGGGATCAATTGTATTCTCAGAAGCTGCTAGGTTCAGTCGACTAAGCGCGCCGCAATAGATACGACCAGGATCACTTGCAAGGATGACGAACGCGAATATTCCATCTACCGCAGGCCTGCTCGTATTTCCTCGAGCTGTTGGAATAAAATAATAAAAATCGCTACTTATTCTTTGAAGTTCGAAAATTTGTTGAGGTGTAGCAGCCTGCTGCACAAAAGGATTTTTAACTCTTATTGGCGTTATGAGTGCGCGCGCGCTGAAGGTTCTCTCTATTTTTTCTAATTGATCGTGGGTAAGCATAAGAATATGTTTTCCAAATAAGGTAAGAACGAGGGCAGAAAACTAGATGCAATACGGACCCACACCCAAAACCAGAAATCTGGCTTTCTTTTCAAATCAATGAATTACCAAATACTTCTAACTTAAGATGGGCGTCAAACCATGTGACGTGAAGGAAATCCACCCCAAACCTTGCATTGGACTATTGCTCGCGGGCTGGTTCTTGTGTATGTATTTTTATTGGCAGGTGAAACGAGAGCATCAGGCTTGTTTTGTGATAATGCTCCCTGCCAGAGATCTACAATAATTGAGGTTGAGTTAAACTCTTTTGCCCAATTTATCCATTCATTTGACCTATACGGTGTTTCAGATAACAATGTGATTGTGTGATTGTAGTCTGGCAATTGAAGTGTATAAACAAATAATCCTGTTTGAGCTGCGATGTCTTTTAATTTTACTGCTGTAATTGAGGCCATTTCTGCACATTGCCCAGGCATCTGGTGAGTCTTCTCCACTTCTTTGGCTAACTCAATGACAAATCTTCTATCAAATGGAGCGTCAGATAAGGTGAGATCAAATTGTCTTGCAACAGAAACTCTGCGTTGTCGAATACCGTCACGATTGTCATCGTAATTATATTGTGTTAACCCGCTATGGTTAGTGCTAGGACGATCACAAATTGTTACTTTGGATACATACGGTAAGATTTCATCTTGAATTTTTTTGGTCAAAACGAAGCGATTAAAACTGTTGTCGTTAGCAGGGCTAAAGCAATTTAGTCCTTTGCCAATTCTTCCGAGCATAAGAATTCCAATTCAAATTTTATTCGGGCTCGACTTACTAAGCCCGGGACTTTTGCTGTATTTTTAGTAAAGCATCTCTCACTCTTAAATCGTTTACCTTATTGTCTTAAATGCGAGGCAACCTCAGCAATGCTGACCCCAGCAACTAATTTTTCCATTACGGCTGCTCTCTCCTGGGTATTAAACGTTGGCGGTCTGCCAAACCGCTTGCCAGCCACTTTAGCGCGATCAATTCCTGACTGAGTGCGTCCAATCAATAAATCACACTCAAACTCAAAGCCTCCTGCAGAGCAGGATGCGACACTGGAGTGCTCATAAGACTGCGCCATGGCCGTACCAGACATAGCAATTGCAAGTACGCCGCACGCGAATATCCGCTTAAGTACTTTATTCATAATTAGCCTCTTGAAATGAAATAAATCTTTAAAGCCATGGGTTACCCCTAATGGTTTATTACGACCGTGACAAACCAAGCCTGTAACGGACTGCAATCACTTGAGCCAAGATGGAGCGAGTTTGAGCGCTAACACATGAAAGCACCTCGCTTACGCCCGTCCTCTTTTCACCTAATCCACTGCGTGGTGAAGCCGGTACATAACATTGTCTAACAATGAAAAAACAATCAAAACCTCTGAGAAAACTTATGTTTAATCCCCCCGCAGCATAACCTCCGGCCTTATTAAGTCCGTGCAGAAAAAACGCTAGGGAATATCTGTAACTGCTATCTCCCCGAGCATTTATGAAAAAATAGAACGTATGTCCGCTATTAACTTTATCTCCCCCTCTCTTGCGCAGGTGTCTCGGTCATCGCTGCGCTGGCTCCATTTTTGGCAATCAGCAGTGCTTGGCCGTGTAGGGCGGCCTTCGGAATATAAATATCGAGCCCTGAGCCTCGAGAGCCCGCATTTATTATGTAGTGAACATCGGCTTCGTTGCTGAAGCCTAGCTTAGTAAACCGCTTACCAAACAAGATCGTCGCTCGGAAGCCTCCGTTCCGCAGCACCTGGCGCCGTGTACAGCACTGCGCAATTCAGTCGTTAGTCATCCGTAATCCTAATAGACGGATTAGCAAGGCGATCACGCACATTCCCCGCTCTGACAGCGAGCCTTGGGGTTTTGCCGCACACGATACTGGAGCTGCAGCGACTCACTTCAATACAGCCAGGGCAGTGTCGTAGTTTGGCTCTTCGGCGATTTCTTTGACCAGTTCACTGTGCAGGACCTTATCGCTCTCATCCAGTACAACTACGGCGCGGGCCGTTAAGCCTTTGAGCGGGCCGTCAGCAATGCCCACACCGTAATTCTCGATGAATTCGGCGCCACGCAGGGTGGACAAGCTCTTAACGTTTTCCAAGCCTTCGGCACCGCAGAAACGGGCTTGGGCGAATGGCAGATCAGCGGAGATGCACAGTACCTAGGTGTTGGCCAGTTCATTGGCCCGAGAGTTGAACTTGCGTACCGAGGTGGCGCAGACTGGGATAACAACGCTTGGGAAAATGTTAAGCACTTTGCGCTTGCCGACCAGATCGGGCAGGGACGCGTCCGACAGATCGCCAACCACTAGGGAAAAAGTAGGCGCGTAGGAGCCTGGTTGCGGCAGGTGGCCATTGTTTTGAACAGGGTGCCTTTAAGGGTGATTTGAGCTATGAACGTATTCCTTTTTTATTGGTTGTGACGCACTCAAGAGACCGAAATTAAAAATAAAGTCTAATCGCAGTCCAACCCGATACAGCAGCTGAGATACTATCCGCTCTTCGGAATCCAATTACTATATCAACAGATCTACAAGCCTTTTCAGCGCCCCCCCAAAACAGGCTTACTTGAATCGACTCCAACTTAGCTCGCAAACAGACTACGCGCTCAATCTACCGCAAGCCTCTCAATCAACGCAGCATATTCGGAAAATTGCTCCTTGAGCGCTTGGCGATGTCCTAACGTCATATCCGCATAATCAAACCCAGGAGAAACCGCTTCACTGATAAGTCCGTATCCAGCCGATCCATCTAATAGCTGCGAAGCTTTCCACACACCGCCAGGCACATGCAGCTGCAAACACTCTCCGACGATAATATTATCGCCCATTACGACAGTTTTTAATCTACCATCAGGAAAAATCAGGCTGTATTCAATCGGGTCTCCCAAGTGGTAATAATGCACGATATCTGACTGATTCAGATGAAAGCAGTTAATAGGCGCATTCCTAGTTAAGAGAAAATAAATCGAAGACATCAAAAAACGCGATCCGCGGGCTGTATCGGTGAGAGCATGGCTATTGGACTCAAAAGTCCTACGATAATAGCCGCCCTCCGCGAGAGGCTCCAAATCAAGTGCGTCGATTAGTTGATCAGTCCTGAGAGCCAGAGAGCTGTGCGTCATGGTGGTCATTATAGTATCCGATTCAGTGACTAAAATTTGGTATTGCGATGCCCCGCGATCCGGTCCAAATCACCTCTAATTACCCGATAAAACTCACATTTCCCGTCGACTGCTAGATCCATCTGCGGCAATAGGCCAACCCGCGATAGGTAAGAAAACCAAACGCTGACGATTTTCAGTACAATTTGAACATATCTATTCAACCGCTCACACTCTTTATTCAATGTCGTGATCTGATATATCATTGAGGGAGATGATTGATTCGCCCCATTACGACTTTCTGCTTAATGAGCATGCTTTGCCGCGTCCCGAGCGTCCAAAACCGCTATCCTTCCATTGAGTTCCCGTACAGCCTCAATCAATGGCGCGACCAATTTTTGATAATCCAACTGCTTGTACTTCCCATTCTTCACTATTAATTCAGGATATACTTTCTCCACATCCTGAGCCAACAAACCTACATCCTTCTTGCCGCCGACTTTGAACTCATAAGACACTCCATGTAACTCGAGAATTTTCTCTGTAGCCCCCCTGCAGCGGCTGGATATCTTGTTTTAGATGCTCATCACTGAAAGGGCAGCAGCGATCTCCGATCCCTGATAATGGCTCTCCTGCTTCAGCACTCATTATAGAACCGATACTTACCAGCGATAGCACGCTAGCAAAATATATTTTTTTGGCGTTACACATTGATCACCTCGTTATTATTTATAATGCACCGCTAAATTTCAGATCAACCATAGTCCTGCGCGGTTAGCCATTACACAGACCCAACCCAACACTTAAGAATAGTAAACACAGATATCTTCCGCACGAACATAGGATAATTCCCGGAGGTGCGTAGGAAGTTTCTTTGATCGAGTTAATTTATGTAAAAATACCCCAGAAACCACACAAGACGCAGTAATTCAGCCAAGGGAAATGATTATCCGGTACAACCGTTGATGATGCTGAGAGAGATAACGCAAACTGAATCTATCACAGTGATCTGGCGATCTCCGACTTGCAAGACTGAGTATCGATCCGGCTGAATGGCTACTCAATAGAACGGCCATCAATCGAATTGCTACACTACGACAGAGAAAGTGGGGAAGGTCTGATGCCCTCCCCTCCTCAACCACCCAACCATTCATGCACTGCGGAAATTTCCTACCCGCCCCTCGGAAGCGTCTGACTCTGATCTGCCAGTCATTCTGTCACATTTGCCCGGCTTTAAATTTCAAGTACTTCCTGAAACCGCCAGCACCTGCAGATCCCAGTCAGACCTCTACTTAGTTTGAGCTAGGTATTGGTTCGAGTGAGGGACGGCCTGGATTCGTAAATTCAAAAACGCAAAATAGAAAATGCAGCAAGGACCGCCGCGCATTCTCAATCTGAAGAGATTTGTCATATCAACGATTGAAAGATATTCCAAACCCCGCGCACTGTTACATTGGTGCTTTGCAATTGTAATAATCTGGACCAGTATCATTGGCTTTGGTGTCTCGCTCATCCAAATACCTGAACCGGTTGCGGGCTTTATCCACAGCCTGAATGTTTCGTTGGCAGCACTACTGATCCCCCTATTCATAGTACGCTTACCTATCGAGTGACTCACCCAAGCCCGTCGTCACCCTCAGAATTCTCCCCGCTCTACCGGTGGCTGGTTGAGGCCGGATATATAGCACTCTACATCTCCACGGCCCAGGTGCTACTCACAGGCACATTCATTGTTGGCGCCAATGCCGAATTGCCCCATGTGCTGACGTAAGACTAACCCACCTTAGAATCGGCACAAAACCACCAAAGATAGTGGTTCGCGGGGAGTCAGACCGGGTCAGTGATATCTCGGTAAAGGGATCAATTCGGCGTCGGCGCCAACATGGTCACCCCATTTACAAAAAAAATGCCCACCAATGCTCGGAATAGTAGATACAAATATTTTTTGTATGAACGTCGGAAAATTCCCGGGTACGTGTAGGAAGTCCCTTCGACATTAAGATAATTTTACAATTTAATTTTCTGCAAAAAAATGCCCCAGTAATCTCGTGGATTTCATGACACCTAAATTGAGCCAACTCCCCCCAAGGGAGAAGATGACCATCCGACAGAACCCTTAAGATCGCGCACCGTCAAGCGCTATTGTCAGGTAGGGCTATACTCTAACTTGATACCAGGATCCCTCAGGTTAGAGCCCAAACGAGCCGCGGTTCTTGGTGATCTCGCACAGGCTCATGTTTACAGACTCGATGGCGTTGGTGGTGTAGATCAGCTTGCGGATCGCCGGCGGGAAGGCGAAGAACGGCGTGATCCGTGACCAGTTGCGCCGCCAGGACTGACCAATCGGCAGGTAGTCATCATCCCACTTGGCCTCGAATTCGCCAAGGCGCAGTTCGCCTCGTCTGGCGGGCTGGACTGGTAAATCCGCTTGAGGTCAGCGGCGACTTCGGCCCGCCGCTTCCAGGACACGTAGTTCAGGCTGTGCCTGACCATGTGCGCGGTGCATAGCTGCACGCTGGTCTGCGGGAACACCGCCTCGATGGCCTCGGGAAAGCCCTTCAGGCCATCCACGCAGGCGACGAAGATGTCCTGCACGCCGCGATTACGCAGCTCGGTCACCACTTACAACCAGAACTTGGTACCCTCGCTCACAGGCCAAGGATTTCCTTCTCGTCCGCCAAGCTGATGCCCAGCGCCTTCACCCGCACAGAGCCCTAGCGCATCCTGGTTTGTCCCGGACTGAGTGGACACTGACTTAAGGTGGATAACGTTGCGCGCGCTGCCGGCCAGCGGAGATCCGCGCCTATGCGTCGAGTTGCTGGTGGAGGACAGCGGCATCGGCATCGCCGAGGGTGATCTGCGCCACCTATTCAGCCCTTTCGCCCAGGCCCGTGACCAGCCACAGGCACGCAACGGCTCGGGCCTCGGTCTGGTGATCTGCCGTAGCCTGAGCGAAATGATGGGCGGCGACCTGACGCTAAGCAGTACCCTCGAGTGGGCACGGCCGTGCGGGTGCGTTTCGCCTTCGACGCCCTGCCGGAGCCGCCCTCCCCTAGTGTCGAGTCGCCCCCAACATCGATACGCAGGCGGACTGGCTGCGGGTGCTGGTTGTCGACGACTACCCGCCCAACCGCCTGCTGCTGGCGCAGCAGTTGGGCCTTCTGGGGCACCGCGTGGTAGAGGCCGCGGATGGACTCAGTGGGCTGGAAGCCTGGCACCGCGAGCATTTCGATGTGGTGATCAGCAACTGTAGTATGCCCAATATGAACGGCTATGAGATGGCCAGCTTCGCGATCAGCATTACCGGAATCGTACTTGGCATGCGGCGCCTGCTCCCGCGTCGCCAGCGCATGCAGCGGTCACGTGAACACGCGGCTCATTACTCACGCAGGGGAGCTTCATGAATATCGCAACCCAAGGAATATTGATCTCCGGTGGATTATCGAAATGCCCTTCCTGCAAAGGAACTTTCCTAGGGCCTGTTGACGTTTTTCGGTGGGGCATTGAGGAAGAAGAGCAAACCCGCAGAATTGAGGTCCTTACACCAGGACCCTGCGGGTTTGCGATGCCGCGATTGATGCTCAGTGATGAGCTTTGGTCGAAGCTGGAAAAAATTCTGTTTCAGCAAGCGATTTATCACAAGCCAGATTTGCGGATGACGGTTGAGGGCATGCTCTATCGGATGCGCGTGGGCTGTCCTGGCGAGACCTGCCCAGCGCCTTCGGGTGCTGGAATTCGGTCTACAAGCGCATCAACGCCTAGTGGGCGGCCGGCAAGTGGCTCAGCGTTTTCAACGCCTTGCTTAAGGAGCCTGACTTTGAGTGGACGTTCATCGACGGCACCTATGTGAAAGCTCATCAGCACAGTGCGGGTGCCGCCAGCTGTCAACCTCAAGCAATCGGCAAAAGCCGCGCTGGGCTCACGAGCAAGATTCATCTGGCGGTTAATACGCAGGATTTGCCGGTGGCTTTCGAGATCACAGGAGGCGACATCAACGACTGCACTGCAGCTCCCGAACTGATTGCGCAGCTCCCCTCTGCCGAAGTGATCGTCGCGGACAAGGGCTATGACAGTGAGCGCATCCGCAAACAGATCGATGCAGCCGGCGATTCCGCAGCGCACCATGAAACGCAATCCCAAGCCAGGACTGCCCCTGCTATTTGATCGCCCGAAATACAGGCAACGGAACATCATTGAGCAGATATTTTGTTGGATCAAAGAGCACCGGAGAATCGGCACCCGCTACGACAAGCTCGCCAGAAGTTTTGGCGCGATGGTCACGCTGGCTTGTGCGCTGCAATACCTACGACAATACTTTTCGTACAGAACCTAAAACCGGCACGAGCCCCCCCTGTTTCTTGACGATATAGACAAACCGTCCTAGTGTTTCTCACGTTGTATGAACCAACGCCCAGCAAGAAAGTATCGTCGCTCGGGAACATTAATCGCCCAGCGCGACTCATCCAGGAGCAGACTCATGCAGAAGAGTGCAAGCCAATCAAATGATATCGACGCGATTATTGTGGACAACACCAGCATCGAGTCGAGTGTGCAATTTCTTCCCGAAAAGCCAAGCGCCCCGAAGGGTAAGACTTGCGACGACATACATTATTACAATAACAATCTCGCGAATGACTTCAAACTTTTCCAGCCGTTTCAAGCAACCAATGGCGTGATTTCTCTATCCATAGTTGAAGGCACACCGGAACTCCCTTCAATTGTATCAGAGCTATATTGCCGAGCACAAAGAGAGAACACAGGCGAGGTAATTAAAGAAGGATTCATATCAATTGCTGGGCAGGAATCTATAGAATTTTCATTGGCGCCAAACGAGAGGACCAACGTTTATTTTAAGGGTGCTCCTAACACAGTACTCCAGATTACGAACCAATCGACCGATTGGAGCATTCATTTTAATGACTTTGCTGGTAGAGTGCCCACAGAACTCGGAGAATTTACACCTTCTAAAGATGACACCGTAAAACTATCTCTGTTGAAAACGACGTGGGAGAGAATACTTGTTGATATATATAAGGATGGATCGCCCAGCCCCATTACAACACTAAGTCTTTCATTACCGTCGCAGCCTACGGCAGAGTTCAATCTTCAGGCGAGCCAGACCTATGTATTCAAGATATACAACCCCAAGCCAACCGATTTTAACATACATTATTGTCATGAAACTTCTGATGATCTGAAATAGCCAAGTGCCTCTGACCGACTTCAACTCTCGCCGCTTCTGAAAGCAGCCAATTGGATCTAGCTGCTGCGAACGACTCGCAGCAGCTAGATCCCTGTTACAGCCCCGCCTGTCCTGAGTTGGCCAGCAAATGTCGACGCGCCAGCCACAGACTCATAGGGCGAATAACGTGATCACCTGTACCCCTCACCGCCAGAGGTAATCTACAGCGCTTTTGAGACGGATCCCATGTAAATACATGGCTGCCTCACAGATATTCCACGTGTAACAAGCAATAGGGAGGGCTAATTAATTCACGCTTTTACCCGGAAAATACCTTGGCCACAGAGGCACAGAGGCACAGAGGCACAGAGCAGATTTTGGAATTAATTAGCGCCTCCTGAGGGCGTCGGACATAGTGCCTCCCTCGTTGCGACTCTGGCGGGGCGGGAGTGGAGGAAAGCTCACGCTCCGAAGCAAGGATTTAAATTTGCTGAGGGGCCTCGTTCAAGTTTCCACTAGGTGCCGATTGCGGTAAAGACCTCTGTCCAGATCCGCATTACCCTTCACGGAGTTCCGCTTTCTCGGGATTACGGCCTTAGCCTCTTGTAGCGCAACCAGCTCCCTGACTCTCTCGCTGTTGTAGTCCTTATCCGCGACGATGGCCTCTGCCCATGGGGAGCTTGAAAATCAACACGGGGCCCAACAGGTGATTCATGCTTAATTATGCAATGTCTAGGTTTGGGTCATTGACGCAATACGACCTGCGCATGCAGCTCTCCCTTTCGAGCCTCCAATGTCAGTGATTGCAAGGTGGCGCCGTCCCGTTCGCACTGATCCAGCCAATCAAGCAGGCGATTGGCGTCGCCGCTCACGATGAGCCGCAGTGCTTCTCCGTCGACGTTCATTTCCGTGATATCCAGCCCTGCCGCAGTAGCACTGTCGTTTACTTGCACCGACAACGGGCTGGTGACGACGCTTGCACCGTTGCGCGGTTCGGCGCGCTGGATTTGGGCAGCCAGCTCTGCCTGCTGCAGGTATTGTCGTTCAGCCACATCGAGCCGTTGCCGAGTGGGTTGCCAGATTGAAAAGTAAGCCCCGACCACCAGCACAAACCCGATGAGGAGCACCAGAAGTTCTTGCTCACGATGCGTGATTCGTCTCCAACCCTGCTTCAGGACCAGCCATGCACTGTGGTCCATCATCCATTCTCCAAGGTGAGGGTGGCTTGCACCCGGTTGCCTTGTTTGCTGGCGCTGCCCAGGGTGAGAGACATTGCGCTTTGTTGCCCACGTTCGCGCAGTTGTTCAAGCTCGACGAAGCTGGTGGCGGTCAATTGGATTTTCCAGCCTTCATCCTCCCGAAAATCTATACGCTGCACCTCAACGTTGCTTGCGCCGATCACTTGGTCCGTCAGGCCGACCAGACGGGTGATTTGTGTGTTCTGGCTTTTACCGCGATGACTCTGCAATACCTGGAACTGTGCAGCCAGATCGACGATCCGGCTTTGCTCCGGATATAGTGACTTGAAGCGCTGTTCGCTTTGGGTGTACAAGCTTCGGGCTTCGCGCTCAAGAAAGCGCACACGCGCCTCACTGAACATCGAACTGAGTACTAACATCCCCAACACGGCCGCCGCCGCACCGCGCCACGGTAGGCGCCGACGGCGTCGGCGAAATTCGCCTTGCAACAAGTTGACCGGCTGTCCAGCGGCACCAAGCAGCCACTCATCTATGCCTGTGCGATCCTGCCCCTCGTCTTTCCAGCTCATGTTTTCCGGCAGGCCGGACTTGAGCGTGGCCAAAGACCGGACAGACAGTGCCACTCGCGCCGGCAATGCGCCACCCAGCAGCCATCGATCGAACCAGCGCACGCCATAGGCCTTATCAGCGGGTAGCAGATCGGCGTCGACATGCATCGTACGAACATCGACGGTGTGCTCGTTGAGCAACGCCAGCAATGCCTGGAACCGCGTCCGTTGCACCACTATCACCGGATAACGTTGTTCTCGATCCCGCGCACCGATGCAGATATGCAGCGCCTCCAAGTTCTCCGCCAATTGTTCTTCGATGGCAAACGCCAGGGCCTGCGGTCCGGGCTGGCGTCGCGAGGGCCATGGATCGCTGCGAAACCCGCTGCACATTTCCATCGGCAGCAGCACATCGACGGCTTGCCCGTTCAATTCAACGGCAGCTTCATGTAGGGGCAGTCGGCGTCGCTCGCCGTCGGGTGACCACAGGCAGCACGGCCAATCGGCGGAGGGCGAAACCAGGCCCTCGGCTGTCAGGTAAAGCCAGGTTTTCGTCAAAGGGGCTTACTCTAGGTGATAGTCGGTAGAAAACGGCGCTGATGAACAGTCCAGCGGCCGGTAGCGGGATTACGTTCAATGTCCGAGGCCAGGCGCAGACGACTGTTTCCCCACGCTACATCCACGGTGATTCGGAACCAGCGACTACTGACCCCCAGCCCATGGCTGCCGATGCCCAACCCGGACAACAGTGGATCGCCGGTAAAAGCTTGCACGCTGGCATATGGCGTGCTTGAGCGCTTGTCTATCACCGCCTTGGCCGGTCCGGCTTCCATGCCGTCAAGGGTCATCAGCAGCAATTCCGAAGCAGTGTTGACGTTCAGTTTTGCCTCCCGGGGCAGGAGCACGACCCAAGGTTCCAGGCGTTGCAGTGTTTGGCCGTCGATGCCAGGCAAAAGGCGCAATTGGCTTAACTCCTGTACCAGCCCGACCTGTGGCAACGACAGCTCAGGTAAATTCAGCAATTGCAGCAAGCGCTTCCAGCGACCGAGAGTGAGTTGATCAATCTGACCCTGACCCAGCAGGGCATTGAGGTTCAGGCGCCCGGACAAGTCCTCGACATCGACGTGGACTTCGGCGTCCTCAACCTCAAGTGCGTGTCCGAGCCGAGCCCAGTCCTGGCTCAGACTCACGGGACCGGACGCTGTTATCGCACTGCTTTGCAATATCATCCGTCCCCAGGATTCACCCGCCATCGCCAGCTGACGCAGTTGGACCTGTTGCAACTGCTGGGCACTGCTTTGCAACAGCAGTCGGTGACTGCGCAACATGCCGCCGGTGAGCAGCAACGCCAGACTTAAGACCAATAACACGCTTATCAACGCTACGCCTCGCTGCTGATTCATGGCGACTTCTCCGGCAACGGCAACACGCGACGGATCTGTTCGAAGCGCCCTGTAGACATGATCAGCTCCAATGCCAGCGGTGAGCTGGCGCCCCCTGTCTCGGCATGCCAGCCCCGTTTCGGGTCGAACAGACGCCAAGTCAGGCTGTGTACGTCGTCAAGTAGTTTTTGGTGTTGCACGATGTCGACTCCTTCGCCGCGACTGTCCCGCCACAACGCGCCACCCTTGAGTCGATAGTGCACCGCTTGCCGCTCGCTACGAGGTTGATCCAATGGGTTGCGCCATTGGCTACGCTGCAATTGCAAACCTTGCGGAGTCAGCTTGATAGAGCTGGCAACGGACTGCCATACGTCTCTCTCGATAATCCCCACTGCACGCTGCAAAGCTCTGATTTCACGCTCATGACTCCCGGCACCCTGCTGAGTGCGGACAACGCCATCGAACAAGCGCCAACTACCCAGGCCAAGCAGGGCAAAAATGGCGATGGCAATCACCAGTTCCAATAGGGTGAAGCCCGACTGTCTATTCATCACGGGTGTCTATCCAACCGGTGGTGCGATGCACGAGCGTCCGGTTCCCTTCAATGCGGACTTGGATGTCGACTTTGAGCAGACGCGGCTCATGGGCCGGGGTTATGTACTGCTCCAGGATCCAATTGCGATGATCAAGGCGTCGCGTCAAACGTTGTTGGCCTAACGCCGCGGCCGATTGCAGGCGCAACTCGCTCAGTTGATTATCCGCCAGCCAAACACCAAATAGACGCGTCTCCAGCCCAGCGCTTTGCCTGAGCACGAATTGACTGGCCGACATCACTGCGGCGGCCAGCGTCGCGAATATAACCATCGCAACCATCACCTCCAGCAACGTGAAGCCCTTGCAGTTGACGGCGACCCCGCGAGACCTGTGATGCTCACTCATCGATCAGCGGCTCAGCCAAGCCGTCACTGAATACCCGCGCCAGGGTCTTACCACCCGCGTGGATGAACAACCGGAACGGACTGATTTCATCGCTGCTGAGCAGCAACAGCTGAGGCGATCCCGGCGCGTCATTGAGCTTGAGCACATGGCGGTCCACTTCAAGCTCAAACTTGAGATCTTCAGGCAACTGGTGCAAGGTCGCCGCAGGGACCCAGTCCAGGGCCTCAAGCCGCAACGCCTGATAAGCGCCTGACTGCATGCGCAAGCCATATTCCTGCCCATCCAGCACCGCCTGTTCACGCAGTTGCTGCACTACGCGAATGAAATCCTGGGCCTGCTGCCGAGCCTGACGCGCCGAGTCCTTGCCGATAGCGAGACCAACGGTGCCTAGCAATACCCCGATCAGGACGATGACGACCATCAGCTCCAGCAAGGTGAAACCCCGGCAATGACGGTACATGTTCACTCAGCCCAATTGCCGATGTCAGCAGCAAACCCGTCTCCACCCGGCACGCCATCGGCGCCGAATGAGTACAGGTCATAGCTGCCATCAAGGGATTTCTGTCCGGGATTGAGGTACTGGTAGGGTGTGCCCCAAGGGTCGATCGGCAAGCTTTTGAGATAGCCCTGAGGGTTCCAGTTTCTTGCCGCGGGTGTGCCGGAGGGGCGTTTGTTCAGCGCCTCCAGGCCTTGTTGGGTTGTAGGGTAGTGAAAGTTGTCCAGGCGGTACATTTCCAGGGCCGTGGCAATCGCCTGGATATCGGTCCGGGCGGCCGTGCCCTTGGCTTGATCGGGTCGGCTCATGAACTGCGGCACCACAATGGCACCGAGGACGCCGATGATGACCACCACCACCATGATTTCGATCAGGGTAAAGCCACGCTGATGACGTACAGGCCGTTTGTTTTGAAGTTTCATGGATCAATTCACCAATTGGTTGAGGCTCAGAATAGGAAGCAAAATGGCCATGACGATCAGCAGCACGACGCCTCCCATCACCACCAGCATGGCCGGTTCAAACAGGCTCACGACCAGCGCGATGCGTGCTGCGAGGTTGGCTTCCTGCTGTTCGGCGGCGCGAGCCAACATGTTGTCCAGTTCCCCCGCGCGTTCGCCGCTGGCGATCATGTGCAGCATCAGCGGTGGGATGTCGCCACTTAGCTGCAGGCCACGAGTCAGGGTCCCACCCTCGCGGACCGAACGGGCGACATCGGCCATGCGGGCACGGATAGTCAAGTTGCCGATCACCTGGGCGGCGATGTGCAGGGCATCCACCAAAGGCACCGCACTTTTACTGAGGATCGCCAAGGTGCTGGCGAAGCGTGCCGCTTCCATCGTGCGCAGCACATTGCCCGCCACGGGAAGCTTCAGGAACAACCGGTGCCAGCGCAGTCGCCACGTTGGCTGGCGCAGGCTCCAGCGCCACAGCCCGACCATTCCGGCCAGCGCGCCGAACATCAGCAGACCATAACGGCGCAACCCGTCGCTCAAGGCGATCATCGCCTGGGTAAGCCACGGTAACGGTTGGCCGCTATCGACGAAAATCTTCACCACATCCGGCACCACATAGCCCAGCAGGAAGCTGACAATCGCAACGCACGCCAGCATCAGGATCAGCGGATATACCAATGCCAATTGAATGCGCTGACGCGAGGCCTGTCGTGCCTCGGTATAAGACGCCAACTGTGCAAGCACTTGGCCCAAGTGGCCGGACTGTTCGCCGGCTGCGATGGTGGCGCAGTACAATTCGGTAAAGGCCTGAGGGAATGCGCCCATTGCGGTCGCCAGAGCATGGCCTTCCATCACCCGGCTTCGTACTGCTGCCAGCAGGCCAGCGACGCGCCGCTTCTGGCTCTGTTGGGCAACTGCACCCAAGACCTCTTCAAGAGGCAGCCCGGCCTGGATCAGGGTGGAGAGCTGTAAGGTCAGCAGCGCCAGGTCGGCTGAACTCAAACGTACCCCGACTCGCCGGGACCCCGTTGTCAGTTGCTCCCTGACTTCCAGCAATTCGCTGGGTAACAAGCCACGCTCGCGTAGCAACTGCCTCGCATGGCGAGGGCTGTCGGCTTCCACCCGGCCCCTACAGCGGCGGCCACGGGCATCTTCCGCCCGATAGTCGAAGGTCGGCATGGCGCTAATCCTCTTGAGTGATGCGTAGCAGTTCATCGACACTGGTCAGGCCTTCCAGAACTCGCTGGCGCCCATCCTGAAACAGGCTGCGGGAGGTCTTGCGCGCTTCAAGAGCCAGCGCCTGTTCGGTGGCGCCCTGATGAATCAGTTCCGACAACGCAGCGCTGACACTCACCAATTCATAGATACCGAAGCGCCCGCGATAACCTTTCTGGCATTGATCGCAACCCTGGGCCTTGAACAACCGTGGCGCGGCACCGGCTTCGAGCCCAAGGCGCCGACAGGTGGTGACGTCGGCAACATAGGGGGTCTTACAGGATGGGCACAAGGTCCGTAACAACCGCTGCGCTACGATTCCGGCCAGGGATGATGCCAGCAGATAGGCATCCACGCCCATGTCCACCAGTCGCGTGACGGCACCGACGGCGCTGTTGGTGTGCAAAGTCGAGAGCACCAAATGCCCGGTCAGGGAGGCCTGGACCGCGATTTCGGCGGTTTCTCGATCACGTATTTCACCAACCATCACCACATCTGGGTCTTGGCGCAAAATGGCCCGCAAGCCACGGGCAAAGGTCATGTCGACTTTCGGATTGACCGGCATCTGGCCGATGCCTGGCAGGTGGTATTCGATAGGATCTTCGACAGTAAGGATATTTCGAGCTTGGTCGTTGATGCTACTCAGCGCCGCATACAGGCTGGTGGTTTTTCCCGAGCCGGTGGGGCCGGTCACCAACACGATGCCGTGGGGTTTTCCGAGCAATTGGCGCAAGCTGGTCAGGGTGTCGTCGGGCAGGCCCAGGCGCTGCAGATCCAGGCGCCCGGCCTGCTTGTCGAGCAGGCGCAACACCACGCGCTCGCCATGGGCCGAAGGCAGGGTCGAGACCCGTACATCGACTTCGTGGCCCGCCAGTCGCAGGGCCATTCGCCCGTCCTGGGGCACACGCTTTTCGGCGATGTCCAGACGTGCCATGACCTTGATCCGCGACACCAGCAAGTTCGCCAACTCCCGGCGCGGACGCAGCATTTCCTGTAACTGACCGTCGATTCGCATGCGCACCAAAAGATACTTCTCGAAGGTCTCCAGATGCACGTCCGAGGCATGCTCGCGAACCGCTTCGCTGAGCAGGGCATTGATCAATCGGATGATCGGCGCGTCGCCCTGCTGTTCCAACAGATCGGCGGTCTGTGGCACCTGGTCGACCAAGCTGAGCAGGTCCAGTTCCTCATCCAGGCCTTGGGCGACCTGCTCGGCGGCGCTCTGCCCCTGGCGATAGACGCTGGCCAGACGTGTGGCGAACTGAGCCGGCTCCAAGACCAGGATCGGTAGTTCCATGGCGCACAAGCGCCGGGCTTCGGCCACCGCCGTCAACGGTGTGTCCTGGCGCACCACCAAACTCATCGCCGAACCTTCGCCATCGAGCAGCACACCGAAGCGTCTGGCGAAACCGAAAGGCAACGGTGCTTGTGCGTCACTCATTGATCACCCGATTTCTGCCGACGCAGTTCCGTCGTTGGCCCATCAACCGGGGGCTCGAACAACTGACTGGCCTCCCGAGGCAGCAGCAACGAATTACTCTGCCGCGCTCCCGGTTTGCTCAGTTCCCGCAGTGCGTGATACCGCCCGCGGCTCACGTCGGCCAGATCTTCTTTGCTGCGTACGATGGTGGGCCGTAGGAACACCATCAGATTGCTTTTGGTCTGAGTGTCCCGGGTCCAACGAAACAGCGCGCCCAGATAGGGAATGCTGCGCAGCAGCGGCACGCCGCTTTCCTGGGTACGAACGCTGTCGCGAATCAGGCCGCCGATCACGATGATTTCGCCATCGTCCGCCAAGATGGTGCTTTTTAAGGCCCGTTTGTTGGTGATCAGGTCCGAGGAGTCAACGCCGGAGACCGAGGGTGCGATGTCTGAGACTTCCTGTTCTACCTCAAGGCGCAAAGTCGAGCCTTCATTGATGAAGGGCTTGATCTTTAGGCTGATACCGACGTCTTTGCGCTCCACGGTGGTGAATGGGTTTTCGGAACCGCTGCTATTAGTGGCGTAGGAGCCAGTCTTGAACGGAACGTTCTGGCCGACGATGATTTCCGATTCCTGGTTATCCAGAGTCAGCAGACTCGGTGTGGAGAGCAGATTACTACGGGTGTTGCTGGCCAACGCCGAAATCAGCGCACTGAAACGATCGCTGCCCAGACGCAGGAGCGCCCCTTCCGGCGCGGTTTTCTCGCCCTCGAACGTTAGGCCCCCAACAATTGGAATGTCGGTGCCGGGAAAGTTGATGAGGCCCGTTGCGCTTCCTGTATTCAGGCCCCACTGGATACCCAGCGCTTCAGAAATATCGCCGGAAATCTCAACGATGGCGGCATGAATGAGCACTTGCGCACGGGGCTGATCCAGTTGGCGGACGATGTTCTCGATGGTTCGCACCTGGGCCGGCTCGGCGATCAGTACCAGGGCATTCTGGCTTTCGTCGGCCTTAATCATGAACGAGGTATCCGAAGGCTTTTCTCGTGCCCCAGGCACTGCCTGCGTTACCTTGTTATCCTGTCCGACGGCATCCAGCACCTCGGCCAATTGCTTGGCGTTACTGTGGCGCAGGCGGATGACTCTCGCGTTGTCTTGGGGGGCGGTTGCCGGTACGTCCAGAGTCCGGGCCAGCTCGACTAGACGTTGTCGTGCCGCCAGAGTACCGATAATCACCAGCCGATTACTGCGGGGATCAGCAATGAGCGTACCGATGGCATCACCGTCACGCTTGCTACCGGAGGCCTCCATTACAGGGGCGATATCCGAGACCTGGGCATGGCGCAATTGCACCACCGTATGGTTCCGGTTGGCGCCCGAATCCAACTCCCGGACCACCCGGGTAATACGTCGCACATTGGCTGCGGTATCGGTCACTACCAGCGCGTTGGCCGACGCCGAGGGGCCGAGATAACCGTTGGTCGATACCAGTGGCCGAACCAGCCCGGCGATGTCGGCGGCAATACTCGATTGAAGTGCGATGACCTGCGTGACGAACTGCGACGGTGTGGCGCTTTTTGCATCGTTACCGGCGCGTGTCTTGGCATCGCTAACCGGGGTGATCAGGATCCGCTCGCCTTCGTCGATCACCGTGAAGTTGTGTGCATCGAGCACCGAATAGAACAACCGACGTACACCTTCGCGGTCCAATGCCTCGCGGGACATGATGGTAATACGCCCCGACACCCGGGGATCAAGCACCACAGTCTTGCCCAGAATCGTTGAGAACTCCTCGGCCACGTCACGCAACTCCGCATTATTCATCGCCAGTTGCCAATGAGCCTCTTCGGCCCGCAGCGAACCGTGGATCGTCAGTGGGCAAACCACGGCAAGGCCGAACAGGACGCGCGATACGCGGCCCCGAATAAAGCTGTTCATGAATTTTTCACTCTGATTGCCCGGCCACCGGGCGTATGTATTGCGAAGAATAAGGCACAGTCTGGCGCCCGACTTCAGGACCTAGCTGACGCAGCAAAGGTTGGCCTATCTTTTTCAGGGCCAGTTTCTCTTCCCGTCCGTTGCGCCACAACAGCACATGGGTGGCCTCGACCCGGCGTAGCACACTGCCACCGGGCAAGCGTTCACCTACCTGATATATCCGCGTGCTCGTAGCGTCAGCCAGTAAAGCCCGCGATAACCCCTGGTCCGAGACGAAGCTGGCTTGCAAGGTGATTGGTTCGGCACTGGATAATTGGGCCTCTTGAGGCGTCAGGCCGAGCACGGTTGCCACGGCTTGCACGTTGAGTGGAACGCGAGACTGAGGGATCGCCGGGGCGGCGACCACCGGCACCCGGCTGGGCAGTTCCTGACGAAAGCGCCATTCCCGCTCCGCCAGGAACCCTCCGTACAGCAGAGGCACAAGCACCAGCAACGCCTTCGGCAGATGGTGGCCGGACCAGTGCAAGAAAATCATCTTGGCGCTCACTGGATGAGTGCGTTCGGAAATTTCCTGAATGACATCCGCCGCAGTACCCCGCGCCCCGAAGACTCATGCCAGACCACCGCACAGATATGCAACGCGACGAGCATCGCCAGTGCCATACAGGACAAGATATGGATCTTGAAGGCCAATTCGGTCAGTCGCAGGTCCTCCAACGGCTGGGGAATCTGTAAGAGGCCGAACATTTTGATGGAAGTTGTCATCATCAATATGCCGGTCACCAGCACGAGACTGATGGTCAGGTAAATTATCGCGTGAACTGCCTGGGCCAAGCATGTTTTAAATGAAAACACCTTCCCGCGAATGTCCAACTCGGAAAAAAGCCGCCACGCAAACAGCGGAATGAACAGAGTTGTCAGGGACACATTGAGCGAGCCGACCCACTGTTTGGTTGAAGTGGACACCGGACTGTAAGCCACATAAAAGCCGGACATCAGCGTCCATAAAATAATAATGGCTGATACCCAGTGCAGCAGTATCCGTCGTTTGAAATAACCTGAAAGCATCATCACTTGCTACTCATTTGAAGGCTTCAGGCAACCCTGCGGACCGCCTGAAGCCCTGCCTGTCAGGACTTACAACTTGTCCCAAGCGTCTTGCCAATTGGAACCGATACCCGGCTCATAGCCGTTAGCTGTTCCGCTAAAGGTCGTGCACCAGCCGGAGTAAGGAAAAGGTTTGCATTGGAAGACTTCACCCGTCTTCTCTTGCAGTACTTTCGTACCTTCGAGGTAGCCTTTGATGCCATCCGGGAACACAAAATCGTATTCGGTACCCGCGGCTTCACCGGTTAGGATGACGCTGGCGGTATCCTGGCGGGTAGTCCGGCCATCGACAGTGGTGCCCGTCAGCGTCAGGGTATGAGCTCCTGGTGCGCTGCGAGCATCCAGTTTCAACGGGCTGTTGCCGTCGCCCACGGTCTGAGTCAGCGCACCGACCTGTTTGTTCTTTTCATCGAACAGGGCCGCTTCCAGATTCATCTTGCGGGTACTCTGCACAGAGAATTCCAGACTGGTGTTGCCCTTCACAAGTTCGTACTCAGGCTGCAGGGAAGCAATCTCCAGGCGAGCGCCGGTGTCTTCCTTCATGTCCAGTTGTACTTCATAACGGCTTACGCCAGTTTCTTTCTGGGCGTACAAGCTGTTCGTACCCTTGACTGGTGTAATGTTGCCTTCGTCGTCACGGACGCCCGCGCGGATGTCGGCATGCGCCTTGTTGATCGCTTCGGCCAGTTTGAACGACCAGTTCCCAGGCTTGCCTTCTTCAACATTGTCGATGCTGATTTCCACACTGTATGCGCTGCTTTCGCCGCTGGCGGTGAAGGCACGGGCCTTGACTTTGTCACCCGTCAGCAGTGGGGCCGAAGGCGCGATGCTGCCCACCGCCGACCAGCCGCCCGGCAGTGACGCTTCGGCGAGAATGTTCACGTCCGTCACATTGTGGAAGGCCATAGAGGTGTCCTCCACGGTCCAGATCGCCAGAATCACGTGCTGGCCTGTCTTGTTGTCGGGAATGACGCAGTTATGCGGGGTACCCGGTTCTGGCTTCTCACCACCGCCATCGATCTCACAGAACGGCGTGCTTTCGAACGAGGCGCGCGAGAGCGCCTCGTTCGGGTTCCAACCTTCGCGAGTGATGAAATATTCATGTTTGGTGGCCGGGTGTACCGCGGTGTATTGCCATTTGAAAGCAATGTTACGATCTTTGATTTCAGTCATCTGCCAGCGAGTGGCTGTTTGGACGTCAAGGGCGGAAAATCGCTCGTTACCGCCGCTGGCGATTTTTCCGTCAATAGGACCTTGCCCCGGAGCACCACCTTGGCCAGCAGGAAAGCCTTTGTAGGTTTCGCCCACGCTCTGCGGTTCGTACTGCGCACCACCGCAGTCTTTGTTTTCGCCTTTCTGGCACATCAATGCGCGTGAAGGAGGCACTTCGAGGTAACCATGAGCGGACGCGCCGTGAGAGGCAACGATGGCTGATAGCAGGAGCAATGACGAAGCACACCCAGTGAATGTACTTCTCTTAACGGCGTTGTATTTCATAGTAAGTTCCAAACTACTCATCAAGATTGAGCGACGAAACATCGTCGGCCTGGGTGAGTGCATAGGATTGTTCTACGCAGCCCCGCCGCAGGTGCCAGAACCTTACAGAGACACTAGGGTTTTCTATGTAGGAAAAATCCCCCTGAGTTGAGGGATTTTTCTCTGGTTATTCCTACGGGTTCTTAAAAGTCATCAGTCAAAGATTTGATGAGCCAGGGGAGTTTGTGTGAAAAAAGTAAGCGTTCGGGCAATACACGCTGCTCACCAGTTTTATATTTGATCAAGGTGATGTGCTCGCCGAATTTAAACTTACTATGCCCCGGAAGAATCATACCGTTTGACAAACCTACGCTCGTCGACCGTGTAACCTTGCTGCTGATAAAAAGTGTGAGCCGGTATTCGGTGGTCACTGCTAGTCACCTCAGCCCGGACGCAAAGTTGCTCTGTAAAAAACGCGTCAGCAGCGGAAATAGCATTGCCCCTACTCCTTGTCCTCGGAAGTCATCATCAATGACAAGGGAGGTAATGCGTCCGAGCCTACCCGGCTGATGAAACAGTTCAAGTACGTGTAAGCTTATGACGCCGATAATATTTTTACCGTCTTGTGCCAGCAGCACGGTATCGCGAGCGCTAAATTCTAAAGCCTCAAGCTTATCTCGGATTAGCTTTGGCGAGGTTTGGTAGCCTAACTGGCCTAGGAGTTTGGACACCGATTCTGCATCGGTTAGTAAGGCTTTTCGAACTTTCATATTGTTCTCAACTGGGTATTGCACAGGCTTGCCCACCATTCGTATTCGACTTGACCTATCGTTTGCATTGGACTTGACCAGCACACTTGGTGACTGAGACCGGCAGAAAGCGACCCAAAGCCGTCAGTCGACCTGAGGGCATAGGTTAGATGATTTGAACCAGAGGACTGCGGAGTCGACATGAACATGCTTCTGCTTTTGAGGCAGGAAGGGCGTATCAAGCGTGCCCAACGCTATCGAGACCCAGTCGGCAAACTTACCTTCAGATCGTGGCCAGAACAGAGTCGAACCGCAGTCCATGCAGAACTCGCGTAATACCGTCTCTGACGAAGCATAAGTTTTAATGCTGGTGGAACCGCGAAGTATTCGAAGCGCGCTACGCGGAATGCTGCCGTACGAAGCGAATGCTGCCCCGTGACCTTTGCGACACTGGTTGCAATGACAATGACTCACTGCTTTTGGTGAGACGAGTAGCTCGTAACTAACGGCAGCGCATAAGCAGCTTCCTTGGTATACCTGTGTCATAGCTGTTCCGTGCAGGTGAATAACGCCAGCGTAATCGTCCCAGTCCAATCAGTCGATCGACCGCTATTGGCCGATTTCGTTGAAGATACGAACAGATGGGCAAGTGCAACGCAAATGCTTGGTCAAGAGGAGTGCAATTCCCCACCTGTAGTGACACACCTTTTGGCCACTACGTCGGTCGCCAGTGATCGGGTAACAATCGACCAATCTCACTCGCCCGCTGTGTCGGCAGCCGTGTCAGCACATCTTTCAGATAGGCATACGGATCATGCCCGTTCATGCGTGCCGACTGGATCGGACTCATGATCGCCGCCGCCCGTTTGCCACTGCGAAGCGACCCGGCAAACAATCATCTGCTCAATTAATCGGGTCTTAAGTTGCTCGGTATCCAACTCCATCTCAAAGCCATGGTGAATTCCTGGACAGTGCGACTTGCCTTGGTTCAACCGACGAGCTGCCAGCCAGATGCCAAGCCCATCACGCACCAGGACTTTCATACGAGTGGCGCGGCGGTTGGCGAACAGATAAGTGCAGCGCTGCTTTGCCGTACCTCCCCCGACCACCCAGCCAACGCGGTCTCGGTACCCGCTTGCATGTCCATCGGTTCGGTGGCAAGCCAAATGTATCGATACTAATCACCGGGCAAGTATATCGGCCGAACTCTGAAGATGTGTTCGCCGGCCTCTTACATATGAAATATCTTATGCGATCCATAAACCCCACCTACCGTATGGCCATGGTATGAAGTCAGCTATCTAAGTCGGATTCATGCTCCACTTGAGTTCTTACCCCAAATAACCGGTCGGCTACCTGCCGACCGCGCACCAGCCCTTCAGCCGTCAACCAAATCGACTTGTTCTTGTTTACCGGATTGTTGATGAAACCCTGTTCATGCAATCGGCTCATGGTCTCGAAGTCGAACCCTTTCCAAGCATTGCCGTTATCAAAACTGAAGGTTGCCAACAGGGCAAGCACGGCTTCCTCAATCAGTTTATCGTCGTATTCCATGATCGTTGCTCCACTCGTATTCTTTAAACTCACCGTAAACCCCATCAGCCATTAAGATGGATAGCGCGTTTAACTATGCGATACCGGTGAGCAGTTCCAGGGCAGTAAAGCTTCGTAATCCTCAACCGAAGAAGCCGTCGTCAGCCACGCATAGGGGTCTTGGCCGTTGGCTTTAGCTGTCTCGACCAAACTGTAAAGTTGAGCGCTGGCCGTCGCGCCTTTTGGCGTGTCGCCAATTCTTGCGCCCGATCACGAAGGGCCGGATCGCACGCTCGGCGGCGTTGTTGTCGATCGGCAAGTCACCGGCTTCGGTGTAGCGCACCAACTTGATCCAGTTGCTGGCCAGGTGGCTGATGGCTTTGCCCAGTGCATTTTGCGCCGTCACTTGTGGCTGGGCTTTCTCCAGCCAGGCATGCAACTGCGCCAACACTGGCAGACTGTTATGCTGTCGACTTTCATGGCGATGTTCATCGCCGACTTCTTTTAAATCTCGCTTGATACCGTACAGCTTGTTGATCAGATTCAGGGCGATATCCGCGCGCGCGGTCTTGCCTTTGGGCTGCACCTTTTGCGCCTCGACAAACTTGCGTCGCGCATGTGCCCAACAGCCTAAACGCTCGACACCGGACTGCGCGCCCAAAGCGTTGTAACCGGCGTAATCATCGGTCATCAGGTAGCCGCGATAGCTTTCGAGGCGCGACACAACCTCCTGCACCCGGCTGGTCGAGTAGTCAAACAAGATAACGGGTGTTCGCCGCACTGGATCACCCAGCGCGCCAAGGTTTGGCGTGGAATATCGACGCCGTGGAGGCCCAGCACTTTTTCGAAGCGGTGCAGTGGCAGGCCATCGACGTATTTGGTCGTCAGCAACATCACCAACACATCAGGTCTGATGAGATCAACATTTTCATCAATGAGACGCAATGTCCACATTTATTGTACGGAGAAATGGTATACCTAAAATAAAAATATTTTTTGGTAAATATTTCATATTTTTGTTTCTAGACTACGCTCGTTACGTAGATTGAAACTGCAATCTGGTATGGACGATTGAGTAAATTATGGAGAGAATCATGAATTGCTATAAGCTTGCTATGAGTAGTATTTTTGTTTTCTCTAGCTTGTGCGCCTCTGTGCAGGCAGCGGAAAAAATTATCGAAAAAAAGTCGCCGGAAATCATGCATGGTACATCGGAGAGTCCCCCTTCACGACAATACTATTGTTATTCGCAGCAGGACTATGGCAATGGTAGTGGCGGCATTAAGAATGCCGCTTGCAAAAAATCCTTTGAGGACGCGGGTGATGAAGATTGGAAGCGTGCCAGGCTATTTAATAACTGGAATGCTTATTCCCAGAACCTTGCAAACTCTCAGACCCCGACCAAGCCAAAAGACCTTGTCCCTGATGGAAAACTTTGTTCTGCCGGGTTAGCGGATTATGACAGTATCAACGATCGCAATGATGCTTGGCACACCACAGACATGGATATAAAGGAGGGACGTGTTCAATTGACTTATATCGCCAGCCAGATGCACGATCCAAGCAAGTTTAGGGTTTTTTTGACTGATCAGGATCACCTGCAATGGGATGCGCTTAAGGAGTCACCGGATGTTAAATGGGAACAGGCGCCGGACAGTAAAAATAAAAGTATCGTTCCAGGTCGTTATAATTTAGATGTTAAGCTTCCTGATGGGTATGTCAGCGGCAACAAAGCGATCCTATTTGTCATGTGGGAACGTAATGAGGATCCGGCGCGTGAGACCTTTTTTAGTTGTAGTGATGTGATTATGAATTCTCGCGATTAAAGGTGTGATTAAGATTTACGCGTTAATTGTGCGGGCGCTTTGGCGCCCATTTTTTTAAAGAGGCTCGGAGGTTGCAAATTTAGTGGTTTCCAGCTGTGTACAAATCCAGGCTATGGATGCGTTGGAAGGCAATGGGCTGGCTTTGCACAGCCAGGTTTGCCCTTTGTGATCGACTATTTGCGAGTAGAGAGGTAGGCGCATGCATCCCCAACATTCCTTCGCTGGAACTTTGAAAAAATCCGGACTAAACTAATGCGCGGTTAATTTATTTTTGGTGAGGGGTGAGCACAACGTTTTGCGATGTCATAATTAGTTCCAGCCTGGACAAACAGCGTTTTCGATCATTGCCAACTATGCGGTTTTTCTTGCGAATATATCATTTTGGATTTTTATCTGTAAGCGTCCAGCCAGCACACCTTCCGAACTCCAGCATTAAGGGCGAGGAAGGTGTGTTCGCCGTCCCCTTACTGCCGATGAAATATGCGATGCGCTAAATAGTCTCGACCAAGAGATATTCATCAAATGGCGAATTCCCCATTGAGCTTCATCCTTGCGAAGATGATATGGCAACGAGGTATTGGCAACGCCGATTAAGTGAGGACAACACTGTAATTGCATCCGAACCCGCGTCTGCGATGCTGGCAAGCAAGCGCCCTCAGACATAGCAGCACTACGTCACCGCTATAGTATCATACAGACCTTGTTGGGTGCCGCCGCGTAGGGTGCGTAAAGCCGGCATCGAGTCGACTAGCAAGATGTACAAATAGATTTCGTCTATTGTGATTCGGTCTTCTGTGCAGCTATTCTTGCAGCACCAACATTTCCATTTCCGAAATATCGGAAGTATAAGCGATCCAACTGTAACTGAGCATTCTCTATGGCATCACACAGCTCTTCCAATTCATCATTGGACAACATGTTGGCTTCTTTGCGCTTAGACGCTAAAAACTCTATCGATAACGCCCGTGAAAAAAGTGTACAAGCTTTCGCTATATTTGCTGAGATTTTCTGTTCCTCAGTGTGCATATGCAGTTCCCTTGGCAAGGTGGTAATAACGGCACTCAATAGGTCGACCAGCGCCAATCATCTCATCGAACATCTACTCTAGCAGCCTGTTGCACAACATGTGACAAAATGCTGTGACCACATTAGTACACCAGAATCTCAATTATAAGCCATGTAGAAACGTTGAAGGTGTTGCTTGTCAGCGATCAAGATACGTAGCGTGTTTTTTAGCATGATTACAACCTGTAAGGACTATCGGCATGGTGTGAGTTGTATTTAAAACCAAATTTAAATAGGGGCCTACTATCTAAAGATGACAGTTACGATATGCGTAATATGTAGGTCGAGTCCTGCATTCTTGTAGGAAATTTCCCTGAGTGCGATCTCGCTTGTTCAAGCGGGCTCAGTGGTTGTTCAATTGATATTCGCGATACTGCTCATAGGGCGAGAGTAGACGAAGCCCCCCCTTATCACTAAAGGTGTATGCCAAACTTGGCCTATTCATCTTCCCCTGTTGCAGGGCGGACATTTCATGAAGGAGTTACTGAGCAGCATTCATTCCTCATCGCGCTCGCGATTTCATTCTGAGCAGCAGAATCGAGCTTGATTCGTAACCGAACCATAAACTGCCTACCTACGGATGGGATAACGGTTTATCGTGGCATTTCCGGTGAGCAATTCCACGGCAATAGTGCTTTCGTAGTCAGCTACCGACTGCGCATGCGGCAGTCGCTCCAGTACGTGGCGCAGCCATGTATAAGGCTCTTGGCCGTTGACCTTGGCAGTTTTGACCAAACTATAGATCTGGGCACTGGCCGTCGCGCCTTTGGGCGTGTCGCTGAATAGCCAGGCCTTACGACCGATCACAAACGGCTTTATTGCTACGCGCATGGGCCATGCGCACTGGATCACCCAACGCGCCAGCGTCCGGCGCAGTATCTATGCCATGTTGACTCAACACCGTTTCGAAACGATGCAGTGGCAGGCCATCGACATACTTGGTGGTCAACAACCTAGCCAATACGCTCGGGCTGGCCATGCTCTTTTCGATCAACTGGGCGGGATTGTCAGCGGTGACCGGGGCAACTTCACAACCCCGGCAACCGTAGACTTTGCGGATGTATCTGATGATCCGGATCTACATCGGCACGATATCCAGCTGTTCGCTGGTTTCTTCACCGATCACATGCTTTGCGCAACCGCAGGCACAGGTGGATGACTTCGATATGTGGCATGTCAGCCAACGGTGGCCTGCGCTTGCCACGGCGCGGAGCTGGAGCAACCATTTCGCAGACTGAAGCGTCGGCTCGCTTTCAGGCTCGTTGAACAGCGCCAGTTGCGGGGTATTGGGCTCGACCGTTTGTTCTGATTTGCGCCCGAACAAGCAGTCGCGCAATAGCTTGATCTGTTCGTTCAAATCGACGATGTGGCCTTCATGGGCTTCCAGAACTTGGGCTGTTTTTGCTTGGCGAGTCAGTGCCTCAAGCAACAACTGCTTGAGCAGAACAGGATCATCAGAAAGGTAATCGGGCAGGAAAACCATCGCCCGGATTATACCGGTTCAGGCGACGAAACGAGGCGTCAAAACCTGATGAGTACGATTGCGCCAGAGATCAAAGCCGTCGAGCAGCCAGTTCAGTTCTTGCACCGTCAACTCGATCGCCTCGTCGGTGGCGTCGGGTGAAGTTTTAAAACATCCAGACTCAAGGCGCTTGAGCCAAAGGCAAAAGCCGTTGCGCTCCCAATACAACACCTTGACCCGATTGCGGTGTCGATTCAGGAAAACAAAGAGCACAGGGTCAAACACCGCGACTTTGATACCGAGTCGACCAACGCAGCCAGGCCATCGATGGATTTTCGAAAGTCTACCGGCTTTGGGTAAAGGTACACTTTTTCAACGCGAGCATTGGGACGCATCATGGTGATGGGCTCCTGATCGAAATCGGGAGCACTGCATCCGTTGTCAGCTATTCGCTTGGAATGCGGGGTTTATGGATCGGATATGATCGAAGAACTTCTCCAAATCAAACTCCACGCACCAGCGGTGAGCCGTCGCCACATGGGCGCGGGCTGTTTCGATGGCTTGATGAGCGCTTCTGCACGGACGAAAGACGTAGCTGTACTCCGAGAACAGAGGATCGAAGTTCGGCGTGAGCTGCAGCAGAGCCTGTTGGATCAGGCGATCCATGACACAGGGAATGCCCAACTGCCGTGTTCCACCTTTGGGTTTGGGGATTTCGACGGTGCGTACACCTTGCGGGTGATACTCACCGGCCAGCAACCGAGTCTTGAGGATCGGCCAATATTGTCTCGTGTAGTCCGCCAATTGCTCCACCGTCATGCCATCGGCACCCGGTGCGCCCTTGTTGCTGACCACACGTTGATACACACGCCGCAGGTTACCGGTGCAAGCACCCGCTCCTTCAGCGTGTCCGGCTCCGCGTTCGTCCACGTCACAGACGCCGCCGATGTCTGCGCACTACCAGCCGCAAGCCCCGGATTCCGTCCGGGACTTGGGGTTATAGCCCTCTTGAGGAGAGATTTCTGCTTTTTTCGACATTCGACGAGATTCTGACGCCTATTGGCGACATAACCTGATCGGCTACGGCTTCGGTTGAGTTCTGCACGCTCATCCCGTCGCCTATCGACGCTCGATAGCACACTGGCAAGCGCATAGTTCGCGCGACCTTTCTGCTTATGCCTGTCGGATTTACGTCACAGTATTCTGTGTAAGTATTGGGCTTTGATGATTTGGGCCGTCTAACCCCGCTGCGCCGCCTCTATCCGCTTCCTGTTCGTCAGGCCAGCATTTTGCCTCGGGCTTCCTT
Organism: Pseudomonas sp. SJZ080; assembly: GCF_007828295.1. NCBI lineage: Bacteria > Pseudomonadati > Pseudomonadota > Gammaproteobacteria > Pseudomonadales > Pseudomonadaceae > Pseudomonas > Pseudomonas sp. SJZ080. Next base: position 2,867 of record NZ_VIUK01000033.1, on the reverse strand, counting down.
CGGATTCGCAGTCACCCGCGACACCCTTGCTTGCCTCTGGGCTAACACTTCCTCTTGCCGGGTGCGCAGAGGACTTCCAAGTCATCAGCGTGGCCACCACAGCCAAGCTGGTTGCGCTTGCGCGCAACGCGCCATACCTGGCGCACCCAAAGAAAAACCCGCTTTCGCGGGGTTGTCGAAGTCAGAGTTCGTCGCAATGGTCGCGCAGAGCCGTAGCATTGAACAATTAGCCGAAATGCGTGCGGCGCCGGATGCGTCGAATGAAAATGCAGGCCACGAAGGCGCGCGGTCTCGGGTCTTCAGCTCCTTGTCGATCGTACTGTTCACCGGCAGCCGTTACTTTACCGATATCATGACTCACCTCGATGCTGCTCGTTGTGTAATTGGATAAGAATAGGCCCTCATATACTCGTACTCGCTATCAAGGGCAGTACTAATGTAGGTTACGTCGATATCTTCAACGTTCTTATCGGTAGGCTTTAAGAGTGGGTAGGTATGGCCGACCAGATACAAATCATTACCTAACTTCATCCTAAAACCCGCGAGGCCAACAGATGAACCATTCACATAGTAATAGGCATCTCCCAGATAAACGCCACTGATATTTTTAAAGATCGCAACTGTATTCTCCAGCATGGTTGCTGGAAAAACCCCCCCCCCTCCCGTGCCACAAAATGGGTACTCTGCCCGCGCTTGAGCGCCCTTATTGTTTTTATTCTTTGTAGTCAAAAAGTCACGATTATTAACTGTCTCCATACAGCTCGTTGGCGGTATTTGACCAACCACCAGCTTCGTCGGAGGTAACTCGATCCCGCCCTTGCGGGCAGATAATAAAATGTCAGCGCCAGCTAACATGGCAAGGTCAACATATAAACTAAATATACCCTCAGTAGAGCTTTGTTGTAAATCTAGAATATCCCCATTGCTTCTTGTGGCGCTTATGGTATAAGAGGCTTCCCCTGCGGGGAGCCCGAGGAGCTTGCCCGCAATCACGGAGTCCGTTGTAGATAGGACAGTGGAGGTGCATACAACGGGTCCAGCCGTAGTAATAATCTCTGCTATATTGTTACAGATCTCGATATCAACTGGAATGCGTTCTTGATCGACTGCTAATACTATTCCAGATACCAGCCCTGCTGTCGCCAACAAAAAAATAGGTATAACACTGTCCATTTAAATCTCCTGTTTACTTTGTGTGCGCTTTACTGTGCGACTTTAAGGTCGCAGTGTCAATTTTTTGGTTGACCTACACTCAGCCTAGCCCAGTTTGTTTTACCGCCTCTCTCTGTTGAGGGAGGATGACCGTCAGTATTAGTACACCTTGCTCTCATGCCAACTCAGGTCGTCTGCCACCTGTTTGCGAAAATCGGCAAAAGACTGCATGGCATCCGTTTTTTAATAAATCATATAAACGCAGACGATGAGATTGATTCATGACGAACTCCTATCCTTGTTAGCCCAATAAAGTTATTGAATACTTGCCATATCCAGTCATGTTGCTTTGTTGAAACTGGTCCACTTCCACGCTAGCGTGGCCCAATAAGTCTGTGGTGGCGCCTGGAAAAAATGATTGAGGTAGGGCCAACGCGCATGGATTTCGGCTACACGACATCCAGATAAAGCCGGCACGATAACAAGCCCCCAGATCATCCAGTGATCTCTCCTCTCGTCATAGACAACCCGTCGGAAAGCAGCATTAGTAGAGCTTCGGCGACAGTGCCAGCCGAGATAAGCAGGTCTTCTTTGACCTCTATTACCACTGCACAAATATCAATTTCCGTTTCGCGGAGTACGAGACTATCAGGGCTGAAATGTCTACCGCGATCATGTCGGCCCGACTTGGTTGCGATTTTTTGACTGGTAGGTCGTTGCCTTTGAGGTTGCAGCGAAATGGACTGCTGGAAGTAGAGCCTTTCGAGATCGCATATCAATCAAAACGCTAATCGGCTCAAGATAGACGACATCTTGACAATATCTGATCAAAACCACCCTCGCTTCCTGATTCAGCATCACTGACTAGCTCGGAGCTCGGCCAGCTCTTAACCTCTGTTACCGAAATCAGCATAACTCGCTCCATTTTGGACCGCATAGCGATCCCTTGAAGGTTGACGTATTGGCGACAATATCATCGTGACAATTTTACATTCGACTAACGGTCAGGTACAACTCGCCTTGATCGTTCCAGATGACATCTCGGTGCTTAGGGGAACTCTGAAAAAGACTTCCATCTCTGGTGAAATACGCACCTCACACGAACCGAACGGTTGAGCCCCGATGAAACAGATGTCCTTGGCCGATGCTGAATATGCCGGCAAACGTAAGCAGACCCGCCGTGAGCGCTTCCTGATCGAGGATGGATAAGGTCGTGCCGTGGAAGGGTTTAATTACCTTGATTGAGCCGTAAATCCGAAGGGTGAAGGTGGGCGTCCGGCATATCCGTTGACGGCCATGTTGCCGGGTGCATCTGATGCAGAACTAGTTCGGTTACAGCGATCCGGCAATGGAAGCAACGCTCTACGAAACCACGATCCTGCGCCAGTTTTCCGGGCTGCACCTGGATTGTATTTCCGATGAAACCACGATCCTCAACTTCCGGCGCCTGCCGGAAAAACATGAGTTGGCGGGCGGGATTTTGAAGGTTATCAACGGCTATCTGGGTGACCGTAGCCTGCTGTTGCGCCAAGGCACCGTGTCGATGCGACGATCATTCATACGCCGAGTTCGACCAAGAACAAGGACGGCAAGCGGGACCCGGAAATGCACCAGACCAAGAATGTATGGTCAGCCCACCTCCTGCAACCCAGCTTGATGAACGGTAAAGCATGCTTGCGCTAATGTATTCGGGCTCATGGTGAGCACGGTTATTA
>NZ_VIUK01000032.1:0-53561 GCF_007828295.1 Pseudomonas sp. SJZ080 | reverse complement strand
TGCTTCAAGCACCGCGGACTCACAGCTTGCCATCCACCCCTCTCACCCCAGAGCTTATTCCTAGATCTAGACACAAGCGGGCTTGCTCGCGAATGATCTCGAGAACACTGCAAATCTCATGTCGACTGGATAATACTCAACCGCTCACCCACCACCATCTCGGTAATCCAGTCCACCAGAATCGAGGTGTACGCCTGTTGCGAAACCGGCTCGCTCAATGCGTGATCGGCACCGTCGATAATGCGGTGCGTCAGCGAATGCGTCTGCTGGCACGCGGCGCGGTAGCTCATGATCGTCGCGTGTGGCACGTAGTCGTCGTTCTCAGACTCCACCAACAGCACATCCCCGGTAAATTGCGAACAGGCGTGCAACGCGCGATTGCTGTCGGTACGAACCAGCGTGCTGCGGTAATCACGCAAATCCATCTTGTCCAGATCGCGCTTGGGCGTATGCCATTGCTCGTCGCGATACAGCGCCGGCACCCGCAGCGCCAGCCAGCGTACCGGCCGCAAGGAAGTCAGGATCGACGCCAGGTAACCGCCATAACTGGTGCCGACCACGGCAATCGCCGAGGTATCGAGCGCCGGGTGCGCGAGCAATCGGTCGTATGCCGCCAGCAGGTCGCGCAGGTTGTCTTCGCGGGAGACCCGCGTCAGCGGAATGCCGGTCCCGCCGGTGTGCCCGCGCAAGTCGAACGTCAGGCACACGCAGCCTAGACCGGCGATGCCTTTTGCCCGCTCAAGGTCGCGTTCCTGGCTGCCACCCCAGCCGTGCACGAAGAGCACGCCGGGGACTTTCGATTTGGGGCTGAGAAAAGTCCCGCTCATCTGTTCATCGTCGATGTCGATCTGAATGGTTTCGCTTCTAGCCGTCATAGGAATGGACCGTTACGTACTTGAGAAGAAATTCACTGTTTTGCGCCGGCCCGCGGTACACCTCGATGGCGTCCGCCGGCAGCGCCTGATCGATGTAGGTTTCCACCGAAGACACGCGGATGGCGCGCATGCCCGGGTGATTGACGAAACTCTGCAACGCCGCCACTTCCGCACTGCTCGCGCCGCCCATGCGCCAGGACTGTTCGAGTACACCGCTGCGCTGCCGGCCGTTAGTGTCCAGGCCTTGCGCGATGTCGTAGTTGCGACGCGACGCGTAGAAACCGGGATAGGCCTCATTCGCGGCGTTGTCGAACACCTGGGCTTGCCGGATCGCCAATCGCACCTCATCGGGCAGATCCAGCCTGAGCAGATCGTCGTAGTCACCCTGCACCACCAGCAGGTTGGACCCTCCGTAAACCTGCTCGCCCTGACCGTCTTTGGTCAAGTATTGATCACCGCAATAGCTCAGCACGTTGTCGCCGATGAAGCTTTGCCCGACGCTGTGGGTCACCACATCGGTCAGGTCCTGTTCCAAAACCACGCCTTCGGTGAACAGCGTTTGGGCCTCGGGCCTGGCCAGGATTTCGTCGAACTGATCAAGGCTCTTGATCACCTCCTGACCCCGCCCGGCACAGGCATGAATCGGCTTCAAGCGAATCGGGCCGCTGTACAGCAAGTGTTCCGCCGCAGGACGCGCATCGTCGAAGGAAAACACGCTGAAGCCATCGAGCACCACGCTGCGCACCCGCTCGGAAAACAGCGGCGACCAACCTTGCGGAGCATGGGCATTCTTGTTGCGCAGGCCGTGGCTGATGGCTTTGGTGCAGATGAAATCATGCTCGACGTAGCCACCCCACAAATCCTCCGGTCCGCTGACTCCGAGCTGTCGCGCGGCAGCGGCACCGACCAGGGTTTGAGTGGGCAACAGATAAAGGTCTCGACCGCTGTGCCGTTCGGGATCGTAACTGCCACCGAATTTGAGCCCGAGGATAAGCGCCAGCCAACGGGCCAGCGCGCGGTTGGTTTCGACTTCATGTTGTGGCGCGTCGGGGCGCACCGAATGGGCGACTACCAGCTTCTTGCGGTTTGTTGGGGTCATGCGTCCCCCTTCAATCGGCGCTAGATGAATGTAGTGGTAGGGGTGCAGAGATCAGGCCAATGGCACCCGGTGTGAAATGAGCGGCAAATCAAGAAGTTGTTGAAAAGGTGATAGCACTACGCCTGTCTTATTCTGCACGACACCTGTTTCAGTTCCGGCATTTTGCACGACCCAAGCCATACTCAGATCCAATGTGGGAGCGGGCTTGCTCGTGAAAGCGGAGTGTCAGTCAGCATCAATGTCGACGGACATGCCGCCTTCGCGAGTAAGCCCGCGCCCACATTTTGATCTGCGGCGTTCTGGCTAACGAGCCACGGCGGCAGTCGGCGAAACGCCAAACCGCGCCCGATAATCACTCGGCGCCAGCCCGGTTATCTTCTTGAACGTCGCGCGAAAGGCACTCGGGTCCTGATAACCCACGGTCCAGGCAATGTGATCAATGGTGCCGTTGGTGAATTCAAGCATTTCCCGAGCCTTGCCGACCCGCAGGTGCTGGCAGTATTCGGTGGGTTTCAACCCGGTCGCGGCGCGGAATCGGCGCAGGAACGTGCGCTCTTCCAGCCCTGCCCGTTCGGCCATCGCCGTCAGCGACACATCCGTCGCCCCCGTGCTTTGCAGCCAGTGCTGAACCTTGAGAATCGAGGCGTCCCCATGGCTGAGGATCGGTGAAAAATTACTGCCGCATTCGCTCGCGCTGTCGCTGTGTTCCACCACCAGAAAACGCGCCGTGCCGGTGGCGATGCTCGGCCCCAGCAGCCGGTCGACCAGACGCAAACCCAGCTCGGACCAGGCCATTAACCCGGCGGTGGTAATCAGGTCGCCGTCATCGACGATGGGTGTATCAGCCTTGAGTCTGATCGCCGGGTAACGTTCGGCGAAGGCCTTGGCCGAGGTCCAGTGGGTGGTGGCGCTGCGGCCGTCGAGCAGACCGCTTTCGGCCAATAGAATCGAGCCCACGCAAACGCCGCCAAGGGTCGCACCTTGTGCGTGTTGCTGCCGAATCCAGCTCAGCAAGCCTTGCGGCGCCTGGCCTTCGGAAAAACCGGCAATCGACGGCGGGATCAACACCGCCACCAATGCACCGTCCGGCGCGGGATGGCTGTCGTAGACGCGCTTGGGCGCCTGATCGCCATCGACCTGCCAATGGCTGACCCGCAACAGCGGCAACTGCGCCGCCTGATAGTCGGCGGCAATCCGGTTCGCCACCCCGAACAAGTCCGTCAGCCCGTGCACCGCCGCCATCTGCGCGCCCGGATAAATCAGCACGCCCAGCTCGGCGATTGCCCTTTGTGCGTCCATTGTCAGTTTTCCCCCTTCTATTGTCGGTGCGGCCAATCCTCGGACGGCCCGCCAGACCCGATACTTCATTCCACACCCAACACACACTCGAGGAAACAGTCATGGCCAAGCAAGCACTCATCGTAGTCGATATCCAAAACGACTACTTCCCCCAGGGCAAGTGGCCGCTGGTCGGTGCGGATGCCGCTGCGGACAATGCCGTCCGCCTGATCAAGGCCTTCCGCGATGCCGGCGATTCGGTGGTGCACATTCGCCACGAATTCACCTCCGATGAAGCGCCGTTCTTCACCCCCGGCTCTGAAGGCGCGAAGCTGCACCCCAAAGTCCTCAACCGCGCCGACGAGCCGGTGGTGCTCAAGCATTTCGTCAACTCGTTCCGCGAAACCGAACTGAAGTCGATCCTCGACGAACAAGGCATCAAGGAACTGGTGGTGGTCGGCAGCATGAGCCACATGTGTGTCGACGGCATTACCCGTGCCGCCGCCGACATGGGTTATGTCGTCACCGTCATTCACGACGCCTGTGCCTCACGGGATCTGGAGTTCAACGGCCTCACCGTTCCGGCCGCCCACGTTCACGCAGCCTTCATGTCGGCGCTGGGTTTTGCGTATGCCAGCGTGGTGTCTACCGACGAGTTCCTGGCTGGTTAAGACGAAAACCTGTGGGAGCGGGCTTCCTCGCGAAGGCGCCGGGTCAGTTGACATCAACGTTGACTGACCCGGCGCCTTCGCGAGCAAGCCCGCTCCCACAGTGGTGCGTAGCGTACACATCAGTTGTGAACCCACAGGTTCAATAGCCCGAAAAAATCTCACGCGTGAGCTATTGAGGGCGGCGGAAATTGCCTGTAGTGTTTCTCACGCGTGAGTTTTTTCACAACGAGGTCAGCATCATGAACAGCAGCTCTCCACCAGATCCGGCTTCCGGTTCTGTGACCGATTCCGCGAGCCGCAAGGGAGAGCGCTCGAAGCCGTCCGCGAAAAAGCCGTCGAGCTTCTACATGAAGCAGATGCGCGCGGGCCTGGGTGCCGCCGGTTATGTGAAACACGAGACTTGGGTGCTTCCCGAAAACCGAAGCCTGCTCAAGCAGATGGAGAAACAGCTACGCCAACCGATTCTGGCTGGCTCATTCATGTCGGAGAATTACATGAGCGCAGGTAACAACTGGAACATCGATCGCCTCTACAGCGCCCTTCAAGCCCTGGACGAAGTGGTCTCGAACGACATCACCCTCTCCCTGGTTCAAGGCTCCGAGTCCAGCATCAAGCTGGAAATGAACGACTTCGGTGGCTTGCCGATTTACATCGCAGTGGTGGGCGACCAGATCATCGTCGATACCGTGCTGGTCGACATCGAGTCGATCAAGGACGTGCCGGCCTTCAATGAGGCCGTGTTGCGCAGCCGGGAAATGTTTCCGCTGTCGTCGATCGGTATCGAGTCCATGCCCAACGGCCAGGTCGTTTACAACATGTTCGGCGCGTTGAGTTCCGACTCGAGCCTGACCAACGTCGTGACCGAGGTGAAAACCCTCGTCGACAACGTCCAGCGCGCCAGCGAAGCCTTCGAACGTTTCTTCAATTAATTATTCGGGATTAGGGAGTATCCAATGACTCAGTCCATCTGGAGCAAATTGTTCACCGCGCTGCGTGGCGGTGCCAATGAGGTCGGCGAATCGATCGTCGACCAGCAGGCCCTGCGCATCCTCGACCAGGAAATTCGCGATGCCGACGGCGCACTGGCCAACGCCAAGCGTGAGCTCGTCACCATCATGGCCAAGCACAAACTGTCGGCCGATCGCGTCGGCGAGTACAACGCCAAGATCAAGGACCTGGAATCCAAGGCTCTGGCCGCGATCCAGGCCAATCGCGAAGACCTGGCACTGGAAGTGGCCGAAGCCATTTCGACCCTGACCAACGAGCTGGATGTCGAGCAAAAGCAGGCCACCGAATTCGGCGGTTATGCGGACAACATGCGCAAAGACATCACCAAGGCTGAAAGCCGCATCAGAAGCTTGCGCCAGCAAGTGGACATGGCCAAGGCGCGCGAAAGCGTACAGAAAGCCCAGGTCAGCGCGTCCATCGCCAGTGGCGGTGCCAACGGCAAGCTCGAAACCGCGGTCGGCACGCTGAACCGCTTGCAAGCCAAGCAGCAGCAACGCGCCGCTGAACTGGAAGCGCAGGACCAACTGGCCGATGCGTCGACCGGCACCGACCTGGAGCGCAAGCTTCGCGAAGCCGGCATCACGCCGGATACCGGCAGCGCCAACGCGATTCTGGAACGCCTGAAGCAGAAATCGGCTGAGTAACAGAGGCCGGATGCATAACCTGTGGGAGCGGCGGTGCGAGCAAGTCGAATCGTCGCACCGCCGCTCCCACATGGATTCTGCGCCATGTTTTTTGTTGATTCGAGGTCAAGGATGGATGCCCTGAAGGGTTTCAAGACAATCGCCAGCCTCGCCATTTTCATGGTGGCGCTGCAACTGCTCAATGTCGCGACCGGTTACAGCCTTGTGGCCTTCGGCCTGGTGCCGAGAACAGTCCACGGACTGGGCGGCATCATCACCTCACCCTTTTTGCACGCGTCCTTTGCACACCTCAGCGCCAACCTGATTCCCTTCCTGATTCTGGGCACCCTGGTCATTGTCGACGGGCTCAACCGGTTCCTGGCCGTCAGCGCGATCATCATTGTGCTGGGTGGCGCGCTGGTCTGGTTGTTCGGTTTTTCAGGCGTGCACATCGGCGCCAGCGGCTGGGTATTCGGATTGTGGGCGTACCTCCTGTCTCGTGCCTGGTTTCACAGGAGCTGGGGCAACCTGATCACGGCCAGCGTCGTGGCCTTGCTCTATGGCAGCCTGGTCTTTGGCTTCCTTCCCCGCCAGGGTGTTTCCTTCGAAGGGCATCTGTTTGGTGCGCTCGCCGGATTTATTGCAGCCAAGATACTTTTATCTGCACCGCGCAACAGGTTTAATGCCGCTCGGTAGCCGCAATCCAGCATTCAGACGCCGGGGCGATTACCTCGCCAGGAATGAGCCCCCATGGAGTCAGGGACGAAATGTCGATTTTCCTATTACTGCGCATGTACGCCTCGTCCCTCTTCCACCGGTTCGGTTGGGCAGGACTGGTCATTGCCTTGGGCGTGCACCTGAGCACAGCGTATCTGGGCCTGGTGTTGCTGGGCGAACAGCACCTCACCGCCCCCGCCACGTTTACCTACTTCTATCTCACCACCACGCTCACCGTCGGCTACGGCGATCTCGCGCCACAGACATCGGCGGGACGCATTTTCGTGGCCACCTGGGTCATGCTCGGGGGCATTGCGCTGTTGACGGCAGCCATTGGTAAAACCACCAGCAGCGTTATCGATGTATGGAGAAAAGGCATGAAGGGCAAAGGTGATTACACCGGCAAGGTCGGGCATACGGTGCTCATCGGCTGGGAGGGTGCAGCCAGCGAGCGGGTCGTTGAATTGTTGCTTCAGGATGAAACCTCCAACGACAACCTGATCGTCATTTGCGATTGCACCCTTGAAGAAAACCCCATGCCGGGCCAGGCATCTTTCATCAAGGGTGAAAGCCTGTCCTCGGTGACGCTGTTACTGCGCGCGGGTGTTCCGGGCGCCGAACGCGTCCTGGTGCGAACCCATTCAGACGACCTGACCCTGGCCACGGTGCTGGCGGTCAATCAACTGAAGCCTGTCGGGCATGTGGTTGCGCACTTCAATGACAGTGAAATCGCCGCGCTCGCCAGCGCCTACGCGCCCAGCCTGGAATGCACATCAAGCATGGCCATCGAGATGCTGGTGCGCGCCTCTCAGGATCCGGGTTCGTCCGTGGTCATCAACGAATTGCTGTGTGTGGGCCAAGGCGCCACCCAATACTTGATGAAACTGCCCGAGACGTTCAACGCTACGTTCGGCGATCTGTACACGCAGATGAAGGAACACCACAACGCCACGCTCATCGGCTACCGCGCCAAAGGCGCCCGGCAACCGTCGATCAACCCGCCCAGCGCGACGCGTGTTGACGGCGGCGAACTCTTCTATATCGCCTCCACCCGCCTGAAGGAAATCTCCAATGGGATGGTTTAAGCAGCTGATGGGGCTTGAGGCCCCGAACGCGCATACGGAATCGAACCGGACCGCCAGCGACACTCAGCCGGCCACCGGCCCGCTGGGTCTGGCGCCGGGCAAAGGCGTGATGTTCGACACCACGCTCAAATTGCTGCTCGACGGAAAAACCGCCGTGGCCATCCCGGACTCCCAACAGATCTGGAGCAACGGCACCCTTGACCTCGGCCAGTCGACCTGGCTGTCGCGCTACTACATGAATGACGAAGACTACTGGCTGCAAGTGCACACCACCGGCGACATCGCCGGCCAGGTCGAGTCAGTGATCCTGTTCAACTACCTCAGCTACATCACCATCAGCAGCGAAGCGGAGCTACGGCGGCTGGCCGGCCCGCAAAGCCTGATCGGGCTGCCGACTTACACACACAACGGCGTCGAGTACACCCGCGAATGGGGTACCGAGGATGGCCAGACTGAACTGGTGGCGTTGAGCGAGCAGCTGAAAAACCCGGATGAGTCCTACAGAGTCGAGCACCGTTCGATGCTGTACGCCCGCGACACCGGCCTGACCGATCGCCGGGAGTTCCTGCTGTTTTCCGTCGAAGAGGACGCCGAAGGCACCATCAGCTTGAGCACTTCGCTGGGCATTTCGCTGTACACCACCGACCTGAACACTTTTTAAAAAGGAAGAAACCCATGCTAGAAGCGCTCTCCATTTCCCTGAACAAAGCCGCCGTGTTCGGGTTTGTTGCTTACATCCTCGGCGCCGCCGTGCTGTTCGCGCTGTTCCAGTTCATCTACACCCGCCTCACCCCGCACAAAGAATTCGAACTGATCCGTTCGGGCAACGTGGCAGCCGCGATTGCCTTGGGTGGCGCGATCATCGGTTTCGCGATTCCGGCCAGCAACGTGATTGCCTACTCGATCAGCATTCTCGACTTCGTCGTCTGGGCCGTGATCGCCGCGTTCGTACAATTGCTGGCATTCCTGATGACCAGCCTGGTGCTCAAAGGCTCCTCCGAGCGTATCAAGAAAGGCGAAATCGCTGCGGGCATCTACGTGGCAGCGGTGGCCATCAGCGTCGGCATGTTGAACGCCGCCTGCATGACTCCTTCCCAGAACTGATCGCGCACGGAGCTCCCGATGAAACGAAGCAAGTACGTTCAGCTGTCGCTGGCAGCCTCGGTCGCCATGGCGATTTCAGGCTGCGGGCCGACGGAAAAAACCTACTCGATGCAGAAGAAGTACAACTTCCAGTCCGTTCAACAATGCGCCGATGAAAAGCTTCCGGTGGACGTCTGCTCGGACGCCTTCATGACCGCTATGGCCGAACATCGGCGCATTGCACCGGTGTACGACAACCAGGCCGATTGCGAAGCCGACTTCGTCGCCGACTGGTGCCAGCAGGATTCCGCCGGCAAATTCATCCCGAAACTGGGCGGCTTCGAACTGACCGCCGATGGCGAGGTGACCCAATCCCAGGTGGACGCCGCCAAGGCTCAACTGCCCGCCTCGGAAGCGAACAGTGGCGGCTCCGGATTCTCCGGCACCAGCCTGCTGACCGGTCTGCTGATCGGCAACATGCTGAGCAACAACCGCAACAGCTACTACTCCGAGCCGGTTTACCGTTATCGGGATGACCGCGGCAGCTATTCGTCTTCGACGCTCGGCCAGCGGATTGCCAAGGGCTCGACTTTTACCAAATCCAATCAGGCGCGATACGGCAGCAGCAACTACGCCGACTCGATTCGTTCCACCAGCAAACCGATGTCCGTTGCCTCGTCCACTTCCCGTGGCGGCTTCGGCAGCAAAGCCAGTGCACGCAGCGGCTGGGGCGGCGGCGGGTCGAGCAGTTAAGGAAACAGGGCCATGAAGAAAATCCTCTGCGCAGAGCGTCATGACTGGAAACAAACTGCCGAGAACCTCGGCTTTCTGTTCCACACCATCGACGATGAACCTTATTGGGACGAGAGCGCGTACTACCAGTTCACGCTCAAGCAGATCGAGAACGATCTCGAAGACCCGACCACCGAGATTCATGAGATGTGCATGGATCTGGTGGCCCGCGTGGTGCAGAGCGAGGCGTTGCTGGAGCGCCTGAGCATTCCTGCACCGTTCCATGACATGGTTCGTACTTCATGGCTCGAAGGTCATCCGCATCTTTACGGGCGTATGGACTTTTCCTACAACGGCAGCGGCCCCGCCAAACTGCTGGAGCTCAACTACGACACGCCGACCAGCCTGTATGAAGCGGCGGCGTTTCAGTGGGGCTGGCTGGAGCAATGCATCGAACGCGGCTTGCTGCCCAAGAACGCCGACCAGTTCAACAGCATCGACACCAAGCTGCATCAGGCCTTTGCTCAACTGCAGCTCTCACAGCCCTTCTATTTCGCCTCGATGAAGGACTCGGTCGAGGACAAAGGCACCACCGATTACCTGCGACTGGTGGCGGAAAAGGTCGGCATCGAATCCCGCCACATCGACATCGAAGACATCGGCCTCACCAGTGATGGACGCTTCGTCGATCTTGAAGATCGCTGGATTCCTCACCTGTTCAAACTGCACGCCTGGGAGTTCATCTTCCACGAGCCTTTTGGTACAGCGATTGCCCAGAGCGATACGCAGTTTTTCGAACCGGCCTGGAAATCCATCATCTCCAACAAAGGCATCCTGCCGCTGCTGTGGGAATTCAACAAAGGCCATCCGAACCTGCTCGCCGCCCATCTGGATACCGACCCGAACAAAGCGGTGCCCAAGGGCTGGGTGCGCAAGCCATTCTTCTCGCGGGAAGGCGCCAACATCGAACTGCAAACGGCTGACGGCCTGATCGTGAAAGAGGACGGCCCCTACACAGACGCGCCGTTTATCCTTCAGGAGTTTGCGCCGTTGCCACAGTTTGGCGACAGCTACACCTTGATCGGTTCCTGGGTGATCGGTGATCAGGCGGCGGGGATTGGTGTGCGGGAGGACAACAGCTTGATCACCAAGGATTCGAGCCGGTTCTTGCCGCACTTGATACTCGACTGAACAATCACCGTTCGTGAAAAAGCCCACTGCCGTGCATCGGGCGTCGGGTTGAAACAGGTGTAAACCCGATCGAGGACCAGACAACCACAAGACTTACCGCTGAAAAGCCGGATAATGGCGTCCAAATCGTCTAGCCCGTTATTCTGGTAATCCCCCATGGAAATCAAGGTCAACTTTCTCGACAACCTTCGGCTTGAAGCCAAGTTCGACGACTTCACGGTGGTGGCCGATCAACCTATCCGTTACAAGGGCGATGGCTCGGCACCGGGTCCGTTCGACTACTTCCTGGCTTCGTCGGCGTTGTGTGCGGCGTACTTTGTGAAGTTGTACTGCAGCACACGCAATATCCCCACGGATAACATCCGCCTGTCGCAGAACAATATTGTTGACCCGGAAAACCGCTACAACCAGATTTTCAAGATCCAGGTCGAGTTGCCGGCGGACATCTCCGACAAGGACCGCCAGGGCATCTTGCGCTCCATCGACCGTTGCACCGTGAAAAAAGTGGTGCAAGCCGGGCCTGAGTTTGTGATCGAAGAGGTGGAAAACCTCGACGCCGATGCCCAGGCCTTGTTGATGCCTGCTTCCAGTTCAGAAGCGAGCACTTACATTGCCGGCAAGGATCTGCCGCTGGAGCAAACCATTGCCAATATGTCGGCCATTCTGGCGGACCTGGGCATGAAGATTGAAATCGCCTCGTGGCGCAATATCGTGCCCAATGTGTGGTCGCTGCATATCCGCGATGCACACTCGCCGATGTGTTTCACCAACGGCAAGGGTGCGACCAAGGAAGGCGCGTTGGCGTCGGCGTTGGGCGAGTTTATCGAGCGGCTCAACTGCAACTTCTTCTACAACGACCAGTTCTGGGGCGAAGGCATCGCCAATGCAGAATTTGTGCATTACCCGGATGAGCGCTGGTTCAAGCCTGGCCGTAAAGACGCGCTGCCGACTGAAATTCTCGACGAGTACTGCCTGAAGATTTACAACCGCGACGGCGAGCTGCGCGGCTCCCATCTGATCGATACCAACTCGGGCAATGAAGAGCGCGGCATCTGCTCGCTGCCGTACGTGCGCCAGTCGGACGGCGAGGTCGTGTATTTCCCCTCCAACCTGATTGAAAACCTGTTCCTCAGCAACGGTATGAGCGCCGGTAACACGCTGGCAGAAGCCCAGGTGCAGTGCCTGTCGGAGATTTTCGAGCGCGCGGTCAAACGCGAAATCATCGAAGGTGAATTTGCGCTGCCGGATGTGCCGGCCCACGTGCTGGCAAAATACCCAGGGATCCTCGCCGGTATTCAGGCGCTGGAAGAACAGGGTTTCCCGGTATTGGTGAAGGATGCGTCCCTGGGCGGTGAATTCCCGGTGATGTGCGTCACGTTGATGAACCCCCGCACTGGCGGTGTGTTCGCCTCGTTCGGCGCGCACCCAAGCCTGGAAGTGGCGCTGGAACGCAGCCTGACCGAATTGCTCCAGGGTCGCAGCTTCGAAGGCCTCAACGACCTGCCCCAGCCGACGTTTGAAGGTCATGCAGTGACCGAGCCGAATAACTTCGTCGAGCACTTCATCGACTCCAGCGGCGTGGTGTCCTGGCGCTTCTTCAGTTCGAAGTCGGATTACGAATTCGTGGAGTGGGACTTCTCCGGCCAGGGTGAAAACTCGAATGCCGAGGAAGCCGCGACCTTGTTCGGCATTCTCGAAGGCATGGGCAAAGAAGTGTACATGGCGGTCTACGAGCATATCGGCGCAACGGCCTGCCGTATCCTGGTGCCGGACTATTCGGAAATTTATCCGGTAGACGATCTGATCTGGGATAACACCAACAAAGCGCTGTTCTTCCGCGAAGACATCCTGAACCTGCATCGCCTGGACGAAGACGAACTGCGAGCGCTGGTGGAGCGCCTGGTGGAAAGCGAGCTGGACGACTACACCGACATCACGTCCTTGATCGGCATCGAATTTGACGACAATACAGCCTGGGGTCAGCTGACGATTCTGGAGTTGAAACTGCTGATTTATCTCGCCTTGCAGCAATATGAAGAGGCAAAAGAGGCGGTGGAAATGTTCCTGCAGTACAACGACAACACGGTTGAGCGCGGTTTGTTCTACCAGGCCGTCAATGTGGTGCTGGAGATGAAGCTGGACGAAGACCTGGAACTGGAAGACTACGAGGCCAACTTCCGTCGGATGTTTGGCAACGAGCGGATGGATGCAGCGATCGGCTCAGTGGACGGCAGCGTGCGCTTCCATGGTTTGACGCCGACCAGCATGAAACTGGAGGGCCTCGACCGGCACCTGCGCCTGATCGACAGCTACAAAAAACTGCACCAGGCGCGGGCCAACGTCACGACGTTATCCCGTTGACCGCAATCCTGTAGGAGCCGGCTTGCTGGCGAAGAACGGTGACACGGTTTGCCTGATTTACCGTGTGATCTTCTTCGCCAGCAAGCCGGCTCCTACAGAACGAGGTGCAAAAGAAACCCCCCGACCAGTCCAGAGGATTGATCGGGGGTTTAGAGGCTAAACCTTATGGTCGAGTCTCAGATATTTCCTAGAACGGGATATCGTCATCAAAGCTGTCGAAATCCGGAGCTGGCTGCGGAGCGGCCTGCTGTTGTGGAGCCGGACGCGACTGTTGCGGTGCTGCCGACTGCTGCGGACGCGGAGCCTGTTGGCGCGGAGCCGGAGCGGACTGCTGATAGTTGTTGCCCCCACCTTGTTGGTCGCCCTGCTGTGGACGGCCGCCGAGCAGTTGCATGGTGCCTTGCATGTCGACCACGATTTCAGTGGTGTAACGCTTGATACCGTCTTTTTCCCACTCACGGGTCTGCAGCTTGCCTTCGATGTAGACCTGCGAACCTTTACGCAGGTATTCACCGGCGATTTCCGCAACCTTGCCGAACATCGACACACGGTGCCATTCAGTCTTTTCAACTTTCTGACCGGTTTGCTTGTCGGTCCACTGTTCGCTGGTCGCCAGACTCAGGTTGGTCACGGCGTTACCGTTAGGCAAGTAGCGAACTTCGGGATCCTGGCCGCAAGTGCCGACCAATATGACTTTGTTAACCCCACGGGCCATAACGTTCTCCTAGGCTACGCACGCTGCCTCGGCCGGGTTGTTCACCAGGCGCTCAAGGGTGGTGCGATCCAATAGTTCGGTGTCCAATTTTATGTAAATCGCCGCTTCATCTTCGACGATTACTGCATCTGTTACCCCTACGACGGCCTTCAGGCGCTCGACCAGACCCGCTTCGCGGATCGCCTCGGGCGACAACGGCAAGCGCAGGCTCGTCACGTAAGGTGGTTCGCGCATGGTAACAGCAAAGGCCAGCCAGAGGGCAGCCAGGCCGGCGCATCCGAGGAATACCGCCGACAAACCGCCGTGCTGGAACATCCAGCCGCCGAGGATCCCGCCCAGCGCCGAACCGAGGAACTGGCTGGTGGAATAAACCCCCATCGCCGTGCCCTTGCCGCCAGCCGGTGAAACCTTGCTGATCAGCGACGGCAACGAAGCTTCCAGCAGATTGAACGCGGTAAAGAACACCACCGTCCCGATCACCAGAGCCCGCAAGCTATCGCCGAACTGCCAGAAGAATAGCTCAGTGAGCATCAGCGTCAGCACCGCGCCCAATAAAACTCGTTTCATTTTGCGTTTCTTCTCGCCGTAGATAATGAACGGGATCATGGCGAAGAAAGAAATCAGCAGCGCGGTCAGATAGACCCACCAGTGCTGTTCCTTGGGCAGCCCGGCCTTTTCGACCAGAGCCAGCGGCAATGCAACGAAGCTCGACATCAACATCGCGTGCAACACAAAAATACCCAGGTCCAGGCGCAACAGGTCCGGGTGCTTGAGCGTCGGCATCAGTGCCTGACGCGCGACGCCGGACTCGCGATGCTGCAACGGCCCGGTCGAGCGCGGCACCATGAACATCACAATCACGATACCGAACAGCGCCATGCCACCCGTGGCGAGAAACAATCCGGACAGACCGAAAGCGCGGGTCAGCAACGGTCCTACCACCATGGCGACCGCGAACGACAGACCGATCGTCATGCCGATCATGGCCATGGCTTTCGTCCGATGCTGTTCGCGGGTCAGGTCTGACAGCAACGCCATCACGGCTGCGGAAATGGCCCCGGCGCCCTGCAGGATTCGGCCGGCGATAACGCCCCAGATCGAATCGGCGTTGGCCGCCAGCACGCTGCCGAGGGCGAAGACGATCAGCCCCAGGTAAATCACCGGGCGGCGCCCGATGCGGTCGGAAATGAAACCGAAAGGAATCTGAAAAATCGCCTGGGTCAGGCCGTAAGCGCCAATCGCCAGCCCGATGAGGGCCGGGGTCGCTCCCGCCAGATCCATCCCATAGGTCGCCAATACCGGCAACACCATGAACATGCCAAGCATACGGAAGGCGAACACAAGGGCCAGACCGCTTGCTGCGCGGGTCTCACTGCCACTCATGCGTTCGCTGTGGGGATCGTGCATGGAAAAACCTCATGTGAACCGGCGGCGATTCTACCAGTCCCATCGATTGACGGGGTATATCGCGACGCTTTGACGCGCTCCGCTGACAGACTCTTCATGTACGACAGTCATCCACTCGTTTGATAGTGTGCATCCATCCAGTATTTGGCCGTATACTCCTACGTTTTCGACGCCCGCCGAGCGAGGCCACTTTGGACAAGATCCTGATTCGTGGGGCCCGAACCCACAACCTGAAGAACATCGACCTGACCCTGCCACGGGACAAACTGATCGTCATCACCGGCCTGTCCGGATCCGGCAAATCATCCCTGGCCTTCGACACGCTGTACGCCGAAGGCCAGCGCCGCTATGTCGAATCGCTATCGGCCTACGCCCGGCAGTTTTTGTCGATGATGGAAAAACCTGACGTCGACACCATTGAAGGCCTGTCGCCAGCCATTTCCATCGAGCAGAAGTCGACCTCGCATAACCCGCGTTCGACTGTCGGCACCATCACCGAAATCTACGATTACCTGCGCCTGCTTTACGCTCGCGTGGGCATTCCGCGCTGCCCGGATCACGACATTCCGCTGGAAGCGCAGACTGTCAGCCAGATGGTCGACCTGGTCCTCGCGCAACCGGAAGGCAGCAAGCTTATGTTGCTGGCACCGGT
This sequence comes from Pseudomonas sp. SJZ080, assembly GCF_007828295.1. NCBI lineage: Bacteria > Pseudomonadati > Pseudomonadota > Gammaproteobacteria > Pseudomonadales > Pseudomonadaceae > Pseudomonas > Pseudomonas sp. SJZ080. The sequence continues at coordinate 38,064 of NZ_VIUK01000032.1, read as the reverse complement.
GATTCGCGAGCGCAAAGGTGAACACCTTTCGGTCTTCGAAGAGCTGCGCGCCCAGGGTTTTGTACGAGCCCGGGTCAACGGCAGGATCTGCGAACTGGATGAGCTGCCGAAGCTGGATAAACAGAAGAAGCACTCGATTGATGTAATAGTCGACCGCTTCAAGGTACGCGCCGACCTGCAACAGCGCCTCGCCGAATCGTTCGAGACCGCGCTGAAACTGGCGGACGGCATTGCCCTGGTTGCGCCGATGGACGATGAGCCGGGTGAAGAAATCATCTTCTCCGCGCGCTTCGCCTGTCCGATTTGCGGCCATGCCATCAGCGAACTGGAACCCAAGCTGTTCTCCTTCAACAACCCGGCCGGCGCCTGCCCGACATGCGATGGCCTGGGCGTGAAGCAGTTCTTCGACATCAAGCGCCTGGTCAATGGCGAACTGACCCTGGCCGAGGGCGCGATTCGCGGCTGGGACAGGCGCAACGTCTATTACTTCCAGATGCTCGGGTCACTGGCTTCGCATTACAAGTTCAGTCTGGAAGTGCCGTTCAACGACCTGCCGGCCGATCAGCAGAAATTCATCCTGCACGGCAGCGGCTCGCAGAACGTCGATTTCAAGTACCTGAACGACCGTGGCGACATCGTCAAACGCTCGCACCCGTTCGAAGGCATCGTGCCGAACCTGGAACGTCGCTACCGCGAAACCGAATCGGCCTCCGTGCGCGAAGAGCTGGCCAAATTCCTCAGTACCCAGCCGTGCCCGGATTGCCGTGGCACACGCCTGCGTCGCGAGGCGCGGCATGTCTGGGTGGGCGAGAAGACTTTGCCGGCCGTCACCAATCTGCCGATTGGCGATGCGTGCGAATACTTCGGTGTCCTGAAGCTGACCGGACGTCGCGGTGAAATTGCCGACAAGATTCTCAAGGAAATCCGCGAGCGCCTGCAGTTTCTGGTCAATGTCGGCCTCGACTACCTGTCGCTGGATCGCAGTGCCGACACGTTGTCTGGCGGTGAAGCTCAGCGGATTCGCCTGGCCAGTCAGATCGGTGCCGGTCTTGTTGGCGTTCTGTACATCCTCGATGAACCGTCGATTGGTCTGCACCAGCGCGACAACGATCGGTTGCTGGGCACACTCAAGCACCTGCGCGATATCGGCAACACGGTGATCGTGGTCGAGCACGATGAAGATGCGATTCGCCTTGCTGACTATGTAGTGGATATCGGCCCGGGGGCTGGCGTGCATGGCGGGCATATCGTCGCCGAAGGCACGCCGGCCGAGGTCATGGCTCACCCTGACTCGCTGACCGGCAAGTACTTGTCGGGCCGGGTAAAGATCGCCGTACCGGCCAAACGCACACCGCGTAACAAGAAGTTGTCGCTGTCCCTCAAGGGTGCTCGCGGCAACAACCTGCGTAACGTCGACCTGGATATTCCGATCGGTCTGCTGACCTGTGTCACTGGCGTGTCCGGCTCGGGCAAATCGACACTGATCAACAACACACTGTTTCCTTTGAGCGCTACCGCACTCAACGGTGCAACGACGCTCGAAGCGTCCGCTCACGACAGCATCAAAGGGCTGGAGCATCTGGACAAGGTCGTCGACATCGACCAGAGCCCGATCGGCCGCACCCCGCGCTCCAACCCGGCGACGTACACCGGGTTGTTCACGCCGATTCGAGAGCTGTTCGCCGGCGTGCCGGAATCCCGTTCGCGCGGCTACGGGCCGGGGCGCTTCTCCTTCAACGTGAAGGGCGGACGTTGCGAGGCCTGTCAGGGCGACGGCTTGATCAAGGTTGAAATGCACTTCCTGCCGGACATCTATGTCCCGTGCGACGTCTGCAAGAGCAAGCGCTACAACCGCGAAACGCTGGAAATCAAGTACAAGGGCAAGAGCATCCATGAAACCCTTGAGATGACCATCGAGGAGGCTCGGGTGTTCTTCGATGCGGTGCCTGCCTTGGCACGCAAGCTTCAGACGTTGATGGATGTCGGTCTGTCGTACATCAAGCTCGGGCAATCCGCGACCACGCTGTCCGGTGGTGAAGCGCAGCGGGTGAAACTGTCCCGCGAACTGTCCAAGCGCGATACCGGCAAGACGCTGTATATCCTCGACGAGCCGACTACCGGTTTGCACTTCGCGGATATCCAGCAACTGCTCGACGTGCTGCATCGCCTGCGCGACCACGGCAACACCGTGGTGGTGATCGAGCACAATCTGGACGTGATCAAGACGGCTGACTGGCTGGTTGATCTTGGGCCGGAAGGTGGTTCCAAGGGCGGACAGATCATTGCGGTCGGTACGCCTGAAGAAGTCTCCGAGATGAAGCAGTCCCACACCGGTTTCTACCTCAAGCCGCTGCTGGCTCGCGACAAGGCCTGAATCAGGCCCATGAAAAAGCCCCTGTCACTTTGTCGGTGACAGGGGCTTTTTTGTGTTGAATGCAGGAGCACGGATTGCTGACGACAATAATTTCAGCGATGCCATCGCCGGCAAGCCGTGCTCCTGCAGTTCAGCGTCAGAACTGTGATTGCAGGTAATTCTCCAGACCGATCAACTTGATCAGACCCAACTGCTTCTCCAGCCAGTAGGTGTGATCTTCTTCAGTGTCGTTCAGCTGGATGCGCAACATCTCGCGACTGACGTAATCCTTGTGCAGCTCACAGAGCTCGATGCCCTTGCAGAGTGCAGCGCGGACTTTGTATTCCAGGCGCAGGTCGGCAGCGAGCATATCCGGCACGGTGGTGCCGACATCCAGGTCATCCGGACGCATGCGCGGCGTGCCTTCGAGCATCAGGATACGACGCATCAGCGCATCGGCGTGCCCTGCTTCCTCTTCCATCTCGTGGTTGATACGTTCGTAGAGCTCGGTGAAACCCCAGTCCTCATACATCCGCGAATGGATGAAATATTGATCACGCGCGGCCAGTTCGCCGGTCAGCAACGTGTTGAGGTAATCGATTACGTCTGGGTGGCCTTGCATCGCCCTACATCTCCCTGCTTGAAAGTCTGCAGTTTGAACCACGGCGACTGTTTGGTCACTCGGTTTGCGCGATAAAAGCGAAGATTTTCTGAGAAAAATGGTTTAAATAGCGCAAAAACCGCCCAAATGAGGGCGGTTCTGCTTAGCGTTTAGACTTCGTTAAGCTGTACGTTAAGAGCCTTTGCGATTGCTTCTCCATACGCCGGGTCGGCCTTGAAGAAATGCTGCAACTGACGATCAACCACATCGCTTGAAACGCCAGCCATCGCCCCGGCAATGTTGTTGACCAACAGCGCCTTCTGCTCATCACTCATGAGTCGGAACAGCGCACCGGCATGGCTGTAGTAGTCGGTGTCTTCGCGATGATCGAAACGATCAGCCGCTCCACTCAATGCCAGAGCAGGCTCAGCATAGCGAGGCGCTTGTTTCGGCGACTCGACGTAGCTGTTCGGCTCGTAGTTCGGCGCGGCACCTCCATTGCTGCCAAATGCCATGGAGCCATCACGCTGGTAACTGTTGACCGGGCTGCGAGGTGCATTCACCGGCAGTTGCTGGTGGTTGGTGCCGACACGGTAGCGGTGCGCATCTGCGTAAGCGAACACGCGACCTTGCAGCATGCGGTCTGGCGACAGGCCGACACCCGGCACCATGTTGCTCGGTCCGAACGCCGCCTGCTCGACTTCAGCGAAGTAGTTCAGCGGATTGCGGTTGAGCTCCAGCTCGCCGACTTCGATCAGCGGGAACTCTTTCTGCGACCAGGTTTTGGTCACGTCGAAAGGGTTCTCGTAATGCGCCGCAGCCTGGGCCTCGGTCATGATCTGAATGCATACGCGCCATTTCGGGAAATCACCGCGCTCAATCGCACCGAACAAATCGCGCTGTGCGTAATCCGGATCCGTACCGGCCAGGCGAGCCGCCTCTGCCGGCGCAAGATTCTTGATCCCTTGTTGGGTCTTGTAGTGCCACTTCACCCAATGACGCTCGCCGCTGGCGTTGATCAGGCTGTAGGTGTGGCTGCCGAAGCCGTGCATGTGACGATAGCCGTCTGGAATGCCACGATCCGAAAACAGGATGGTGACCTGGTGCAGCGCCTCAGGCGAGTGCGACCAGAAGTCCCACATCATCTGCGCGCTTTTCAGGTTGCTCTGCGGCAGGCGTTTTTGAGTGTGGATAAAGTCCGGAAATTTGAGCGGATCGCGAATGAAGAACACCGGCGTGTTGTTGCCAACGATGTCCCAGTTGCCTTCCTCGGTGTAGAACTTCAACGCGAAGCCACGTGGATCGCGCTCTGTGTCGGCCGAACCGCGCTCACCTCCCACGGTGGAAAACCGCAGGAACGTTGGGGTTTGCTTGCCGACGGACTCAAACAGTTTGGCGCTGGTGTACTCGGTGATGTCACGCGTGACGGTGAACGTACCGTAAGCACCCGAACCTTTGGCGTGCACGCGACGCTCCGGGATGTTTTCACGGTTGAAGTGGGCAAGCTTCTCGATCAGGTGGAAGTCGTCGAGGAGCAGTGGGCCGCGAGGGCCGGCGGAGCGAGAATTCTGGTTGTCGGCGACAGGAGCGCCACTGGCGGTTGTAAGTGTTTTGTTTTGGCTCATGCGATCTCTTCCTCTGTCAGACTTTAACTGCCGGCTATCGGCTGAGAGGGAGTATTGATCAGGAACGTTACACCTACTAATTCATTAACCTGTAGGCGCCGATAGAAAATAACTAACGAGCCGTACGGCTAAACTTTTTGATCGCCCACAAAAAACCGGGCACAAGGCCCGGTTTTTCGTTTCAGACTGACGTCTTACTCAGCGGATACAGCTTCACCGCCGGTAGCACGATCAACCAACTCGACGTACGCCATAGGCGCGTTGTCGCCAGTGCGGAAACCGCACTTGAGGATGCGCAGGTAGCCACCCTCACGGGTAGCGTAACGCTTGCCCAGGTCGTTGAAGAGCTTACCAACGATAGCTTTCGAACGAGTACGGTCGAAAGCCAGACGGCGGTTAGCCAGGCTGTCTGTCTTGGCCAAAGTGATCAGCGGCTCAGCAACGCGACGCAGTTCTTTAGCTTTCGGCAGTGTAGTTTTGATCAGCTCGTGCTCGAACAGCGACACTGCCATGTTTTGAAACATGGCCTTGCGGTGCGAGCTAGTGCGGCTCAGGTGACGACCACTTTTACGATGACGCATGGTTCATTCCTTACCAAACACGACGTTCGGTGATTACGACGATCAGGCAGTCGCCTTGTCGTCCTTCTTAAGACTTGCAGGCGGCCAGTTGTCGAGGCGCATGCCGAGGGACAGACCGCGGGAGGCCAGAACGTCCTTGATTTCAGTCAAGGATTTCTTGCCAAGGTTCGGAGTCTTCAACAGCTCTACTTCGGTACGCTGAATCAGGTCACCGATGTAGTAGATGTTTTCCGCCTTAAGGCAGTTAGCCGAACGTACAGTCAGTTCCAGATCGTCAACCGGGCGAAGCAGGATCGGATCGATCTCGTCTTCCTGCTCGACAACCACTGGCTCACTGTCACCTTTGAGGTCGACGAACGCAGCCAACTGCTGTTGCAGAATGGTTGCAGCGCGACGGATAGCCTCTTCAGGATCCAGGGTACCGTTGGTTTCCAGATCAATAACCAGCTTGTCCAGGTTGGTACGCTGCTCGACACGGGCGTTTTCCACCACGTATGCGATGCGGCGAACCGGGCTGAACGAAGAGTCAAGCTGCAAGCGACCGATGCTGCGGCTTTCGTCTTCATCGCTCTGACGCGAGTCTGCCGGTTCATAACCACGACCACGAGCTACGGTGAGCTTCATGTTCAGGGCGCCGTTAGACGCCAGGTTAGCGATTACGTGATCGGGGTTAACGATCTCGACATCATGATCCAGCTGAATATCGGCAGCGGTAACCACCCCCGAACCCTTCTTCGACAAGGTCAGCGTAACTTCGTCACGACCGTGCAGCTTGATAGCCAGACCTTTAAGGTTCAACAGGATTTCAATTACGTCTTCCTGTACGCCTTCGATGGCGCTGTACTCATGAAGTACACCGTCAATCTCGGCCTCGACTACTGCACAGCCGGGCATTGAGGACAACAGGATGCGGCGCAGCGCGTTGCCCAGGGTGTGGCCGAAACCACGCTCGAGAGGCTCGAGAGTGATCTTGGCGCGGGTTGGACTGACAACCTGCACATCAATATGGCGGGGTGTCAGGAACTCATTTACCGAAATCTGCATGGATGCACCTATTTTCTAGCCCTTACTTGGAGTAGAGCTCGACAATCAGGCTTTCGTTGATGTCGGCGGACAGATCACTGCGAGCTGGAACGTTCTTGAAAACGCCCGACTTCTTCTCAGTGTCTACTTCTACCCATTCTACGCGGCCACGTTGGGCACACAGATCGAGAGCTTGGACAATGCGAAGTTGGTTCTTTGCTTTCTCGCGAATCGCGACCACGTCACCAGCACGAACCTGGTACGACGGCACGTTTACGGTCTGACCGTTAACGCTGACGGATTTGTGCGATACCAGCTGACGGGATTCGGCACGAGTAGAGCCAAAACCCATACGGTATACAACGTTGTCCAGACGGCATTCGAGCAGTTGCAGCAGGTTTTCACCAGTTGCACCTTTCTTGCCAGCAGCTTCTTTGTAGTAGCCGCTGAATTGACGCTCGAGAACGCCGTAGATACGACGGACCTTCTGCTTTTCACGCAGTTGGGTGCCGTAATCGGACTGGCGACCGCGGCGTTGGCCGTGGATACCAGGTGCTGCTTCAATGTTGCACTTCGATTCGATCGCGCGCACGCCGCTCTTCAGAAAGAGATCGGTGCCTTCGCGACGAGCGAGTTTGCATTTTGGACCAATGTAACGAGCCATTCTTTACAATCTCCTGGATTACACGCGGCGCTTCTTCGGCGGACGGCACCCGTTGTGCGGGATTGGCGTCACGTCGGTGATGCTGGCGATCTTGTAGCCACAGCCGTTCAAAGCGCGGACTGCAGATTCACGACCTGGGCCTGGACCTTTGACGTTAACGTCGAGGTTTTTCAGACCGTATTCCAGCGCAGCTTGACCAGCACGTTCAGCAGCTACTTGAGCAGCAAACGGGGTGGACTTGCGGGAACCGCGGAAACCCGAACCACCGGAGGTAGCCCAGGAAAGAGCGTTGCCTTGACGGTCGGTGATGGTCACGATTGTGTTGTTAAAAGAAGCATGGATGTGGGCGATGCCATCAACCACTGTCTTTTTAACTTTTTTACGAGGACGAGCAGCAGGTTTAGCCATGATTAATTTCCTGTCGATTCGCTGGGGCGATTACTTGCGGATCGGCTTACGCGGACCTTTACGGGTACGCGCGTTAGTCTTGGTACGCTGACCGCGCACTGGAAGACCACGACGATGACGCAGACCGCGATAGCAACCGAGGTCCATCAAACGCTTGATTTTCATGTTGATTTCGCGACGCAGGTCACCTTCAGTGGTGAACTTCGCCACTTCGCCACGCAGCTGTTCAATCTGCTCGTCGCTCAGATCCTTGATCTTTGCGGCTGGGTTTACCCCAGTCACTGCACAGATCTTCTGTGCAGTAGTGCGACCAACACCATAGATGTAGGTCAGCGAGATAACAGTATGCTTGTTATCTGGAATGTTAACGCCTGCAATACGGGCCATTCAGTGGGACTCCAATTGACAGCTACCTACGCCCCGGAAGCCAAGAAATAGGGCGCGAGATAATATCGCTGTAATAACAAATAATCAACCCGGTAGCGCACTAGCTACCGGGCTTGAAGCACAATCACACTCAGCCTTGGCGCTGTTTGTGACGCGGTTCCGCGCTGCAAATTACTCGAACAACACCTTCGCGGCGAATAATCTTGCAGTTACGGCACAGCTTTTTCACCGATGCACGAACTTTCATCACCAACTCCTCGAACCTTATGGGTACTCAGCGCAACATGCCGCTGCCGTAACCCTTCAGGTTGGCTTTCTTCATCAGGGATTCGTACTGGTGCGAAACGAGGTGCGATTGTACTTGGGACATGAAGTCCATCACAACCACGACGACGATCAGCAACGAGGTCCCGCCAAGGTAGAACGGTACGTTTGCCGCAACCACCAGGAACTGGGGAAGCAGACACACGGCCGTCATGTAAAGAGCACCGAACATGGTCAAGCGAGTCAGAACGCCATCAATGTAGCGCGCAGACTGCTCACCTGGACGGATACCCGGAATAAAGGCACCGGACTTCTTCAGGTTTTCCGCTACGTCTTTCGGATTGAACATCAACGCCGTATAGAAGAAGCAGAAGAAAATAATCCCTGCACTAAACAGCAGAATATTCAACGGCTGACCAGGAGCGATCGACTGCGAGATGTCCTGCAACCAGCCCATACCTTCAGACTGGCCGAACCAGGCACCCAACGAAGCCGGGAACAGCAAAATGCTGCTCGCGAAAATGGCCGGAATAACACCGGCCATGTTCACCTTCAGCGGCAAGTGGCTGGTCTGCGCAGCGAAGACCTTACGGCCTTGCTGACGCTTGGCGTAGTGAACAGCAATACGACGCTGACCACGCTCAATGAACACCACGAAACCGATAATCGCTACTGCCAGCAAACCGATGGCAACCAGGGCGAAGATGTTGATATCACCCTGACGTGCAGACTCGAAAGACTGCCCGATCGCTCTCGGAAGACCGGCGACGATACCCGAAAAAATCAACATCGAGATACCGTTGCCAACACCACGCTCAGTAATCTGCTCACCCAGCCACATCATGAACATCGCACCAGCCACAAAAGTGGATACCGCGACGAAATGGAAGCCAAAGTCACCAGTGAACGCAACGCCCTGCCCTGCCAGACCAATGGACATGCCAATTGCCTGAACAAGAGCGAGGACGACAGTGCCGTAGCGGGTGTACTGGCTGATCTTGCGACGGCCAGCTTCACCTTCCTTCTTCAACTGCTCCAGCTGCGGGCTGACGGCGGTCATCAGTTGCATGATGATCGATGCCGAGATGTACGGCATGATCCCCAGTGCAAAGATACTCATCCGCTCCAGCGCGCCGCCGGAAAACATGTTGAACAAGCTAAGAATGGTCCCCTCATTCTGTCGAAACAGGTCCGCGAGTCGGTCCGGGTTGATACCTGGAACCGGGATGTGTGCGCCTATTCGGTAGACGATAATCGCCAGGAACAGAAAACGCAGACGAGCCCAGAGTTCAGACATACCGCCTTTGCCGAGCGCAGAGAGAGCACCTTGCTTAGCCATTTATTCCTCGAACTTGCCGCCAGCTGCTTCGATAGCCGCACGCGCACCTTTGGTGGCGCCGATTCCCTTTCCGATGGTAACAGCGCGAGTCACTTCGCCGGACAGCATGATTTTCACACGCTGTACGTTGACGTTGATCACGTTGGCATCTTTCAAGGACTGCACAGTGACGATGTCGCCTTCCACTTTAGCCAGCTCGGACAGACGCACTTCTGCGCGATCCATGGCTTTCAGGGAAACGAAACCGAACTTTGGCAGGCGACGATGCAGCGGCTGTTGACCGCCTTCAAAGCCTGGAGCAATGGTGCCACCGGAGCGGGAGGACTGACCTTTGTGGCCACGGCCACCGGTCTTGCCCAAACCACTACCGATACCACGGCCCGGACGATGCTTTTCGCGACGGGAACCCGGCGCTGGACTCAGATCATTGAGTTTCATCGATTAACCCTCGACACGCAGCATGTAGTAAGCCTTGTTGATCATCCCGCGATTCTCGGGAGTATCAAGTACTTCTACAGTGTGACCGATGCGACGCAGACCCAGACCCTTAACGCACAGTTTGTGGTTAGGGATGCGGCCGGTCATGCTTTTGATCAGCGTAACTTTAACGGTAGCCATGATCAGAAGATCTCCTTGACGCTTTTGCCACGCTTGGCGGCAATGGATTCAGGAGACTGCATAGCCTTCAAACCTTTAAAAGTGGCGTGAACCACGTTTACCGGGTTAGTCGAGCCGTAGCACTTGGCCAGAACGTTCTGAACGCCAGCAACTTCGAGAACGGCACGCATAGCGCCGCCAGCGATGATACCGGTACCTTCAGAAGCAGGCTGCATGTACACCTTCGAAGCGCCATGGGCGGACTTCATTGCGTACTGCAGAGTGGTACCGTTCAGATCAACTTGGATCATGTTGCGGCGAGCAGCTTCCATTGCCTTCTGGATCGCAGCAGGCACTTCACGCGACTTGCCACGGCCGAAGCCAACGCGCCCTTTACCATCACCAACCACGGTCAACGCGGTGAAAGTGAAGATACGGCCGCCTTTAACGGTTTTGGCTACGCGGTTAACTTGAACCAGCTTCTCGATGTAGCCTTCGTCGCGCTTTTGGTCGTTATTTGACATAACTTAGAACTCCAGCCCAGCTTCACGAGCAGCATCAGCCAGCGCCTTGACGCGGCCGTGGTACTTGAAGCCAGAGCGGTCGAAAGCCACCTGCGAGACGCCAGCGGCTTTAGCACGCGTAGCGACCAGCTGGCCAACCTTAGTGGCCGCGTCGATGTTGCCAGTGGCGCCATCACGCAGTTCTTTATCCAAAGTCGAGGCAGATGCCAGGACTTTGTTGCCGTCGGCCGAAATGACCTGGGCGTAGATGTGCTGCGACGAGCGGAACACGCAGAGACGCACGACTTCGAGTTCGTGCATTTTCAGGCGTGCTTTGCGAGCGCGACGCAGTCGAGTAACTTTTTTGTCGGTCATTTGCTATGCCCTACTTCTTCTTGGCTTCTTTACGACGGACGACTTCGTCCGCGTAGCGCACACCTTTGCCTTTGTACGGCTCTGGTGGACGGAAGTCGCGGATCTCGGCGGCCACTTGACCTACCAGCTGCTTATCGATGCCCTTGATCAGGATATCGGTCTGGCTAGGAGTCTCAGCGGTGATGCCTTCCGGCAGTTCATAATCCACTGGGTGCGAGAAGCCAAGAGCCAGGTTCAGCACTGTGCCTTTTGCTTGCGCTTTGTAACCAACACCGACCAGCTGGAGCTTGCGCTCGAAGCCTTGGCTTACGCCTTGGACCATGTTGTTTACCAACGCACGAGTGGTACCAGCCATTGCGCGAGTTTGTTGATCGCCATTGCGAGCAGCGAAACGCAGCTCACCAGCTTCTTCAACGATCTCAACGGACGAATGGATGTTCAGTTCGAGAGTGCCCTTGGCACCCTTCACCGAAAGCTGTTGGCCTGCGAATGTGACTTCGACACCAGCTGGCAGCTTAACGGGGTTCTTAGCGACGCGTGACATGCTTATCCCCCCTTAGAACACAGTGCAAAGAACTTCGCCGCCGACACCGGCAGCGCGCGCAGCACGATCCGTCATCACACCTTTGTTGGTGGAGACGATAGACACACCGAGACCGCCACGAACTTTTGGCAGATCATCGACGGACTTGTACTGACGCAGGCCTGGACGGCTAACGCGCTTCACTTCCTCGATGACCGGACGGCCTTCGAAGTACTTCAGCTCGATGGACAGCAGTGGCTTGATTTCGCTGCTGATCTGATAACCCGCAATGTAACCTTCGTCCTTCAGGACTTTGGCAACAGCTACCTTCAAAGTAGAAGATGGCATGCTTACGACGGACTTTTCAGCCATCTGGGCATTACGGATTCGAGTTAGCATGTCCGCTAACGGGTCCTGCATACTCATGGGCTAGACGCTCCTAATACACAAAAAATTAGCCTTGCGGCTACTACGTGTCGCCGAGTACATCCGCGCGAAAAAAGCACGGGCTCAGGCGAGCCGGGTATTCTAGACACACCCCACAAATGAATCAAGCCCCAAAAGGGGCTTGATTCAAGTTCAAGGTCACCGGCGGTCAGGATCTTGCGACCCCGAACACCGAGACTTTGATAGTGCTTACCAGCTGGCTTTAACCAGACCAGGTACGTCACCACGCATTGCAGCTTCACGCAGTTTGTTACGGCCAAGGCCGAACTTGCGGTAAACGCCGTGTGGACGACCGGTCAGGCGGCAGCGGTTACGCATGCGCGAAGCGCTTGCGTCACGTGGCTGCTTCTGCAGAGCTACTGTAGCTTCCCAACGCGCTTCTGGACTTGCGTTCAGATCAACGATGATAGCTTTCAGTGCTGCACGCTTTTTGGCGTACTTGGCAACCGTGAGCTGACGCTTCAGCTCGCGGTTTTTCATGCTCATCTTGGCCATTTTCCTACTCCAATCAGTTGCGGAACGGGAATTTGAAAGCACGCAACAGGGCGCGACCTTCATCATCGTTCTTGGCAGTGGTGGTCAGGGTAATGTCCAGACCGCGGAGAGCATCGATCTTGTCGTAGTCGATTTCCGGGAAGATGATCTGCTCTTTAACGCCCATGCTGTAGTTACCACGACCATCAAAGGACTTGGCATTCAGGCCGCGGAAGTCGCGAACCCGAGGCAGGGAGATCGACAGCAGACGATCCAGGAACTCGTACATACGCTCACGGCGCAGGGTCACTTTGACGCCGATCGGCCAACCTTCACGGACTTTAAAGCCAGCGATGGATTTCCGAGCGTAAGTCACAACGACTTTCTGGCCGGTGATCTTTTCTAGGTCAGCAACTGCGTGCTCGATGACTTTTTTGTCACCGACCGCTTCGCCCAGACCCATGTTCAGGGTGATTTTGGTAACGCGTGGAACTTCCATCACGTTCGAAAGCTTAAGTTCTTCCTTAAGCTTCGGTGCGATTTCTTTCCAGTAAATCTCTTTTAGTCGTGCCATGGTCTCATCTACCTAGCAGTGTTCAAGCATCAACCGCTTTTTGGGTCGACTTGAAGACACGAATTTTTTTGCCGTCTTCTACTTTGAAACCAACGCGATCAGCCTTGTTGGTTTCGCCGTTGAAAATGGCTACGTTAGAAGCATCCAGTGGAGCTTCTTTCTCGACGATACCGCCTTGTACGCCCGACATCGGGTTAGGCTTGGTATGACGCTTGACCAGGTTCAGACCACCAATAACCAGACGGTTATTAGCGAGAACCTTAAGCACCTTACCGCGCTTACCTTTGTCTTTGCCGGCGATCACGATGATCTCGTCGTCACGACGAATCTTTTGCATGTCGGATCTCCTTACAGCACTTCTGGGGCGAGCGAGACGATCTTCATGAACTTCTCAGTACGAAGTTCACGGGTCACTGGCCCAAAGATACGGGTGCCGATCGGCTCTTGCTTGTTGTTCAGAAGAACAGCAGCGTTGCCATCAAAGCGGATAATGGAGCCATCAGCACGACGAACGCCGTGACGAGTGCGGACTACAACAGCAGTCATCACTTGGCCTTTTTTCACTTTACCGCGAGGAATTGCTTCCTTCACGGTAACTTTGATGATGTCACCGATACCAGCGTAACGACGATGGGAGCCACCCAGCACCTTGATGCACATAACGCGGCGAGCGCCGCTGTTATCGGCCACATCGAGCATGGATTGAGTCTGAATCATATAATTTCTCCGACCCCTAGTCCTTAGACTTCCACAGCGCGTTCGAGAACATCAACCAGCGCCCAAGACTTGGTCTTGGCCAAAGGACGAGTTTCACGAATAGTGACTTTGTCGCCGATGTGGCACTGATTAGTTTCGTCGTGCGCGTGCAGCTTAGTCGAACGCTTAACGTATTTACCGTAGATCGGGTGCTTAACGCGACGCTCGATCAGAACGGTGATGGTCTTGTCCATTTTGTCGCTGACAACACGGCCAGTCAGCGTACGGACGGTTTTTTCGGCTTCAGCCATGATTACTTACCTGCCTGCTGTTTGAGCACAGTCTTCACGCGAGCGATGTCACGCTTAACTTGCCGGAGCAGGTGAGACTGCCCCAACTGGCCAGTTGCTTTCTGCATGCGCAGATTGAACTGGTCGCGCAGCAGGCCGAGCAGTTGCTCGTTAAGCTGCGGCGCGTCTTTTTCACGAAGTTCGTTCGCTTTCATCACATCACCGTCCGTTTAACGAAGGCAGTGGCGAGCGGCAGCTTTGCAGCAGCCAGGGCAAATGCCTCACGCGCCAGCTCTTCAGAAACACCCTCGATTTCATACAGGACTTTGCCTGGCTGAATCTGGGCAACCCAGTATTCCACGCTACCTTTACCTTTACCCATCCGAACTTCGAGTGGCTTCTTGGAAATAGGCTTGTCCGGGAATACACGGATCCAGATCTTGCCGCCACGCTTAACGTGACGGGTCAGTGCACGACGCGCTGATTCGATCTGACGAGCGGTGAGACGACCACGAGCTACAGACTTCAGCGCATATTCGCCGAAGCTGACTTTGCTACCGCGCTGAGCCAAGCCACGGTTGTGGCCAGTCATCTGCTTGCGGAACTTCGTACGCTTTGGTTGCAACATTTGGCGTACCCCTTACTTAGCAGCTTTTTTACGAGGCGCTGGTGCTTGTGGTTTCAGTTCTTCTTGGCGACCACCAATTACTTCGCCTTTGAAGATCCAAACCTTTACACCGATCACACCGTAAGTGGTGTGAGCTTCGTAGTTGGCATAGTCGATGTCGGCACGCAGGGTGTGCAGTGGCACACGACCTTCGCGATACCATTCAGTACGTGCGATTTCAGCACCGCCGAGACGACCGCTCACTTGGATTTTGATGCCTTTGGCACCAATGCGCATAGCGTTCTGTACAGCGCGCTTCATAGCGCGACGGAACATTACGCGACGCTCCAGCTGCTGAGCTACGCTCTGCGCAACCAACATACCGTCGAGTTCCGGCTTGCGGATTTCTTCGATATTGATGTGCACAGGCACACCCATTTGCTTGGTCAGGTCCTGACGCAGTTTCTCAACATCTTCACCTTTCTTCCCGATAACGATACCTGGACGAGCGGTGTGGATGGTGATACGTGCAGTTTGGGCCGGACGATGGATATCGATACGGCTTACGGACGCGCTTTTTAGTTTGTCTTGGAGATACTCACGCACCTTCAGATCAGCGAACAAATAGTCCGCATAAGTCCGACCGTCTGCGTACCAGACGGAGGTGTGCTCCTTGACGATTCCCAGGCGAATGCCAATGGGATGTACTTTCTGACCCATCTCTTCGACTCCGTTACTTGTCAGCAACCTTGACAGTGATATGGCAAGACCGCTTGACGATGCGATCAGCACGGCCTTTGGCACGTGGCATGATGCGCTTCAGCGAACGCCCTTCGTTGACGAAAACGGTGCTGACCTTGAGGTCATCAACGTCTGCGCCTTCGTTATGCTCGGCGTTGGCTACGGCCGACTCCAGCACTTTCTTCATGATCTCGGCGGCTTTCTTACTGCTGAAAGCCAACAGGTTGAGCGCTTCGCCCACCTTCTTCCCGCGGATCTGGTCGGCGACCAAGCGGGCTTTCTGGGCGGAGATTCGAGCGCCCGACAACTTAGCGGCTACTTCCATTTCCTAACCCCTTAACGCTTGGCTTTCTTGTCAGCCACGTGCCCACGATAAGTGCGGGTACCGGCGAACTCGCCCAGTTTGTGGCCGACCATGTCTTCGTTCACGAGAACTGGAACATGTTGACGACCGTTGTGTACTGCGATGGTCAGACCGACCATTTGTGGCAGGATCATCGAACGACGCGACCAGGTTTTCACCGGTTTGCGATCGTTCTTTTCCGCCGCCACTTCGATCTTCTTCAGTAGGTGAAGATCGATAAAAGGACCTTTTTTCAGAGAACGTGGCACTGTCGTATCCCTCTATTTACTTGCGACGACGGACGATCATTTTGTCGGTACGCTTATTACCACGAGTCTTCGCGCCCTTAGTCGGGAAGCCCCATGGCGATACCGGATGACGACCACCAGAGGTACGACCTTCACCACCACCATGTGGGTGGTCAACCGGGTTCATGGCAACACCACGAACGGTTGGGCGAACGCCACGCCAGCGTTTGGCACCAGCTTTACCCAGCGAACGCAGGCTGTGCTCGGAGTTCGAGACTTCGCCCAGGGTCGCGCGGCATTCAGCCAGCACTTTACGCATCTCACCAGAACGCAGACGCAGGGTCACATAGACACCTTCACGAGCGATCAGCTGAGCCGAAGCACCAGCGGAACGAGCGATTTGCGCGCCTTTACCTGGCTTCAATTCGATGCCGTGTACGGTACTACCAACTGGAATGCTGCGCAGTTGCAACTGGTTGCCCGGCTTGATCGGAGCCAAAGCACCCGAAATAAGCTGGTCACCAGCGTTCACGCCTTTAGGGGCGATGATGTAACGGCGTTCGCCGTCTGCGTACAACATAAGAGCAATGTGAGCAGTACGGTTTGGATCGTATTCGATACGCTCGACAGTGGCTGGAATGCCATCTTTGTCGTTGCGACGGAAATCGACCAGACGATAATGCTGCTTATGGCCACCACCGATGTGACGAGTGGTAATACGACCATTGTTGTTACGACCACCAGACTTCGATTTCTTCTCGAGCAGCGGTGCGTGAGGAGCGCCTTTATGCAGCTCCTGGTTGACCACCTTGACCACATGACGGCGGCCAGGGGAAGTCGGTTTGCATTTAACGATTGCCATGATGCACCCCTTCCTTACTCAGCACTGCTGCTGAAATCGAGATCTTGGCCTGGCTGAAGGGAGATAACTGCCTTCTTCCAGTCATTACGCTTGCCCAGACCGCGAGCAGTACGCTTGCTCTTACCCAGAACATTCAGGGTAGTAACACGCTCTACTTTCACGCTGAACAGGCTTTCGACGGCCTTCTTGATTTCCAGCTTGGTTGCGTCAGTTGCAACCTTGAAAACGAACTGGCCTTTCTTGTCAGCCAGAACCGTAGCCTTCTCGGAAACGTGCGGGCCAAGCAGAACTTTAAATACGCGTTCCTGGTTCATCCCAGCAGCTCCTCGAATTTCTTCACGGCCGACACGGTGATCAACACCTTGTCGTATGCGATCAGACTAACTGGATCGGAACCTTGCACGTCACGTACATCAACGTGTGGCAGGTTACGAGCAGCCAGGTACAGGTTCTGATCAACCACTTCAGACACGATCAAGACGTCAGTCAGGCCCATGCCGGTCAGTTTGTTCAGCAGATCTTTGGTCTTCGGTGCATCAACAGCGAAGTCCTGAACCACAACCAGACGATCAGTACGCACCAGCTCAGCAAGAATGGAACGCATCGCTGCGCGATACATCTTCTTGTTCAGCTTCTGGGTGTGATCCTGAGGACGAGCTGCGAAAGTGGTACCGCCGCCACGCCAGATTGGGCTACGGATAGTACCGGCACGAGCACGGCCAGTACCTTTCTGACGCCATGGGCGCTTACCGCCACCACGAACGTCGGAACGGGTCTTTTGCTGCTTGCTACCTTGACGGCCGCCGGCCATGTAGGCCACGACTGCTTGGTGAACCAGCGTCTCGTTGAATTCGCCGCCAAATGTCAGTTCGGAAACTTCGATCGCTTGAGCGTCATTTACATTTAATTGCATGTCAGCTTCCCCTTAACCGCGAGCCTTGGCTGCTGGACGTACAACCAAGTTGCCGCCAGTAGCGCCAGGAACAGCGCCCTTGACCAACAACAGATTGCGTTCAGCGTCCACGCGCACTACTTCGAGGGACTGCACGGTCACGCGCTCAGCGCCCATATGACCGGACATTTTTTTGCCCTTGAATACACGACCAGGAGTCTGGCACTGGCCGATAGAGCCTGGAACGCGGTGGGACACGGAGTTACCGTGGGTATTATCTTGCCCGCGGAAGTTCCAACGCTTGATCGTACCCTGGAAGCCTTTACCTTTGGACTGACCGGTTACATCAACCAGTTGACCAGCAGCGAAGATTTCAGCGTTGATCAGATCGCCGGCCTGGTACTCGCCTTCTTCAAGGCGGAATTCCATTACGGTACGACCAGCGGCAACGTTCGCTTTAGCGAAGTGGCCAGCCTGAGCAGCTGTTACACGCGAAGCACGACGCTCGCCTACAGTGACTTGCACTGCACGATAGCCATCGGTCTCTTCAGTTTTGAACTGGGTGACGCGATTCGGCTCGATCTCAATGACCGTGACCGGAATGGAGACACCTTCTTCGGTGAAAATACGGGTCATACCGCATTTACGACCGACTACACCAATAGTCATGTTGTAAACCTCATGAGTGTACGGGGCTTTCACCCGCTATGGCCGCCCATTTCAGAGCGTTACACGACTAAGACCGAGTCTTAGCCGAGGCTGATCTGCACTTCCACACCGGCCGCAAGATCAAGCTTCATAAGAGCATCAACGGTTTTATCCGTTGGCTGGACGATGTCCAGAACGCGCTTATGAGTACGGATCTCGTACTGGTCACGCGCGTCTTTGTTGACGTGCGGGGAGACCAGAACGGTGAACCGCTCTTTACGGGTAGGCAGTGGAATTGGACCACGCACTTGAGCACCAGTACGTTTCGCGGTTTCCACGATTTCCTGGGTGGATTGGTCGATCAGGCGATGGTCAAAAGCCTTCAACCTGATACGGATTTGCTGATTTTGCATTGGATTTCAGACTCCGGCTGCTATTCCCACCGGGCGCAATACGCCCGTTAAAAGGAGGCGCAATTCTATAGACGCCCCAGAAAGGTGTCAACCCAATAAAAAAGCCCCCGCTAAGCGGAGGCTTTTTCAACTCATCAAAGCTTACTCAAAAAGAGCTTACTCGATGATTTTGGCTACGACGCCAGCGCCGACGGTACGACCGCCTTCACGGATAGCGAAACGCAGACCGTCTTCCATTGCGATGGTCTTGATCAGGGTGACAACCATTTTGATGTTGTCGCCTGGCATTACCATTTCAACGCCTTCCGGCAGCTCGCAGTTACCAGTCACGTCAGTAGTACGGAAGTAGAACTGTGGACGGTAGCCTTTGAAGAACGGAGTATGACGGCCGCCTTCTTCTTTGCTCAGAACGTAGACTTCAGCTTCGAACTTGGTGTGCGGCTTAACCGAACCCGGCTTAACCAGAACCTGACCACGCTCAACGTCATCACGCTTGGTACCACGCAGCAGAACGCCGCAGTTCTCGCCAGCACGACCTTCGTCGAGCAGCTTACGGAACATTTCAACACCGGTGCAGGTGGTGACGGTGGTGTCACGCAGACCAACGATTTCCAGTGGATCCTGAACCTTGACGATACCGCGCTCGATACGACCAGTTACAACAGTACCGCGACCAGAGATCGAGAATACGTCTTCGATTGGCATCAGGAACGGCTTGTCGATAACACGAACTGGATCTGGGATGTAGCTGTCCAGAGTTTCAACCAGTTTACGAACGGCAGTAGTGCCCATTTCGTTGTCGTCTTGGCCGTTCAGAGCCATCAGAGCCGAACCGATGATGATCGGAGTGTCGTCACCTGGGAAGTCGTAAGTGCTCAGCAGATCGCGCACTTCCATCTCAACCAGTTCCAGCAGCTCAGCGTCGTCAACCATGTCAGCCTTGTTCAGGAAGACAACGATGTACGGAACGCCAACCTGACGGGACAGCAGGATGTGCTCACGGGTTTGTGGCATCGGACCATCAGCGGCCGAGCAAACCAGGATAGCGCCGTCCATCTGAGCAGCACCGGTGATCATGTTCTTCACATAGTCAGCGTGACCTGGGCAGTCAACGTGAGCGTAGTGACGGATCAGCGAGTTGTATTCAACGTGCGCGGTGTTGATGGTGATACCACGAGCCTTCTCTTCCGGAGCGCTGTCGATTTTGTCGAAAGCAACAACAGCGGAACCGAAAACTTCGGAGCAAACACGAGTCAGAGCAGCGGTCAGCGTGGTTTTGCCATGGTCAACGTGACCAATGGTGCCAACGTTGACGTGCGGGAGGGTACGGTCAAATTTTTCTTTAGCCACGACAATTAACTCCTAGCCTAAAGGACTGAATCAGCCTTGTTTTTTGGTTACAGTTTCGACGATGTGCGACGGAGCTGTATTGTATTTTTTGAATTCCATAGAGTAGCTTGCGCGACCTTGGGACATGGAACGAACGTCGGTCGCATAACCGAACATCTCGCCCAACGGAACCTCGGCACGAATTACTTTACCGGAAACCGTATCTTCCATACCCAGGATCATGCCGCGACGACGGTTAAGGTCGCCCATCACGTCACCCATATAGTCTTCAGGTGTAACAACCTCTACTGCCATGATCGGCTCGAGCAACTCACCACCGCCCTTCTGGGCCAGTTGCTTGGTCGCCATGGAAGCAGCCACCTTAAACGCCATCTCGTTCGAGTCGACGTCGTGGTAGGAACCATCAAACACGGTAGCCTTCAGGCCGATCAGCGGATAGCCGGCAACTACGCCGTTCTTCATCTGCTCTTCGATACCTTTCTGGATAGCCGGGATGTATTCCTTAGGAACCACACCACCCACTACTTCGTTCAAGAATTGCAGACCTTCCTGACCTTCGTCAGCAGGAGCAAAACGAATCCAGCAATGACCGAACTGGCCACGACCGCCGGACTGACGAACGAACTTGCCTTCGATTTCGCAGCTCTTCGTGATGCGCTCACGGTACGAAACTTGAGGCTTACCGATGTTGGCTTCGACGTTGAACTCACGGCGCATCCGGTCAACCAGGATGTCCAGATGCAACTCGCCCATGCCGGAGATGATCGTTTGACCAGTCTCTTCATCAGTCTTGACGCGGAAAGACGGGTCTTCCTGAGCAAGTTTGCCCAGTGCAATACCCATTTTTTCCTGGTCGTCCTTGGTCTTAGGCTCTACGGCAACCGAAATAACCGGCTCCGGGAAGTCCATGCGAACCAGGATGATTGGCTTGTCAGCGTTGCACAAAGTCTCACCAGTGGTGACGTCCTTCATGCCGATCAAGGCCGCGATGTCACCAGCGCGCACTTCCTTGATTTCTTCACGGGCGTTCGCGTGCATTTGCACCATACGACCCACGCGCTCTTTCTTGCCCTTAACCGAGTTGATCACGCCGTCGCCGGAGGCCAACACGCCCGAGTAAACCCGAACAAAGGTCAAGGTACCCACGAATGGGTCGGTAGCGATCTTGAACGCCAGAGCCGAGAACGGCTCGCTGTCGTCTGCGTGACGCTCCATTTCCTTGGTCTCGTCATCCGGGTCTGTACCCTTGATGGCAGGAATGTCGGTAGGAGCAGGCAGGTAGTCGATAACGGCGTCGAGAACCAGGGGAACACCCTTGTTCTTGAAGGAAGAACCGCAAACAGCCAGAACGATCTCGCCAGCGATAGTACGCTGACGCAGAGCGGCCTTGATTTCCGCGTTGGTGAGTTCTTCACCTTCGAGGTACTTGTTCATCAGCTCTTCGCTAGCTTCGGCTGCAGCTTCAATCATGTTGCTGCGCCACTCGTCAGCCAGTTCCTGCAGTTCAGCAGGGATAGGCTCGCGACGAGGAGTCATGCCTTTGTCAGCATCGTTCCAGTAAACAGCTTCCATGGACATCAGATCGATCTGACCCTGGAAGTTGTCTTCGGAACCGATAGCCAACTGGATTGGCACCGGGGTGTGACCCAGACGCTGCTTGATCTGACCGATCACGCGCAGGAAGTTAGCACCAGCACGGTCCATCTTGTTTACGTAAACAAGACGTGGAACACCGTATTTGTTGGCTTGACGCCATACGGTTTCCGACTGAGGCTCAACACCCGAGGTGCCGCAGAACACAACGACCGCGCCGTCGAGAACACGCAGGGAACGTTCAACTTCAATAGTGAAGTCAACGTGGCCCGGGGTATCGATGACGTTGAAGCGGTATTGATCTTTGTGCTGCTTCTCGGAACCCTGCCAGAAGGCGGTAATGGCAGCAGAAGTAATGGTAATACCACGCTCCTGCTCCTGCACCATCCAGTCGGTGGTCGCGGCGCCGTCATGCACCTCGCCCATTTTGTGACTTTTGCCAGTGTAAAAAAGGACGCGCTCGGTGGTGGTGGTTTTACCAGCATCCACGTGAGCAACGATACCAATGTTACGGTAGCGATTAATCGGTGTTGTACGAGCCATAAAGCCCTCGCAAAATTAGTGACGCTAAAATTAGAAGCGGTAGTGCGAGAAAGCCTTGTTGGCCTCAGCCATACGGTGCACGTCTTCACGCTTCTTAACTGCAGCACCTTTACCTTCAGCAGCGTCCAACAGTTCGCCAGCCAAACGCAGAGCCATAGACTTCTCGCCGCGCTTACGGGCGAAGTCTACCAACCAGCGCATTGCCAGAGCGTTACGACGGGACGGACGAACTTCAACCGGAACCTGGTAAGTAGCACCGCCTACACGGCGCGACTTTACTTCGACCAGCGGAGCGATGGCGTCGAGAGCTTTCTCGAAGATTTCCAGGGGGTCGCTGTTCTTGCGTTCTTTAACCTTTTCCAGCGCGCCATAAACGATACGCTCGGCAACGGCTTTCTTGCCGCTTTCCATCACGTGGTTCATGAACTTGGCCAGGATCTGGCTGCCGTATTTTGGATCGTCAAGCACTTCGCGCTTGGCTGCTACGCGTCTTCTTGGCATGGATAAGCCCTCAAACGGTCTTCAGGTTCGCTCGGAATCGGTGCCCTTTCGGGACGCCTCCGACCTTACTCTTATCGACTCAGAAAAATAGATGATTCAGTTTTTACAAAAAGCCACTACTACTTAGGCTTCTTGGTACCGTACTTCGAACGACCCTGGTTACGACCTTTAACGCCGGAAGTATCCAAAGAACCGCGAACGGTGTGGTAACGAACACCTGGCAAGTCTTTTACACGGCCGCCACGGATCAGTACGACGCTGTGCTCTTGCAGGTTGTGGCCTTCACCGCCGATGTACGAGGAAACCTCGAAACCGTTGGTCAGACGCACACGGCATACTTTACGCAGTGCCGAGTTAGGTTTTTTCGGCGTGGTGGTATACACACGGGTGCATACGCCACGACGTTGCGGGCAGTTCTGCAGCGCAGGCACGTCGGATTTCTCGACGATACGCTTACGCGGCTGACGTACCAGCTGGTTGATAGTTGCCATCTACTAGCTCCACTGTTGTCTTGCGACGCTATTGTCTTGCAAGAAAAGCAAAATGGCAGGAACGAATTCCCGCCAAATTTAGGGGTACAAGAGTCTAAAGAGGATCTTGTCCCCAGTCAAGGCAAGGCCCCGACCTCCCCGCTCATCCAACCTCGACAATTTGTCTCGATTCGATGAACGGAATGGCCAGGGCCTCACACTCATTTATCGCAGAACTCAGTTACCGCTCGAGTTCAGCGCTTCGGTCAGTGCAGCTTCCACTTCACTGGCGCTTACGCGCAACGGTTTGTCAGCATCACGGCGGCGTTTGCGCTCGCTGTGATAAGCCAGACCGGTACCGGCCGGGATCAGACGACCCACGACCACGTTCTCTTTCAGGCCGCGCAGGTAATCGCGCTTGCCGGTTACCGCCGCTTCGGTCAGCACGCGAGTGGTTTCCTGGAAGGAAGCCGCCGAGATGAACGATTCGGTGGACAACGACGCCTTGGTGATACCCAACAGCACGCGAGTGAACTTGGAAACGAATTTCTCATCGTTCGCCAGGCGCTCGTTCTCTACCAGAACGTGAGTCAATTCCATCTGGTCACCCTTGATGAAACTGGAATCGCCGGATTCAGCGATTTCAACTTTACGCAGCATCTGACGCAGGATGGTCTCGATGTGCTTGTCGTTGATCTTCACGCCTTGCAGACGATAAACGTCCTGGATCTCGTTCACGATGTACTTGGCCAGCGCACTCACACCCAGCAGACGCAGGATGTCGTGTGGATCGCTCGGGCCGTCGGAGATAACTTCGCCGCGGTTTACCTGTTCGCCTTCGAAGACGTTCAGGTGGCGCCACTTCGGAATCAGCTCTTCGTACGGATCGCTACCGTCGTTCGGGGTGATAACCAGACGACGTTTGCCTTTGGTCTCTTTACCGAACGCGATGGTGCCGCTGACTTCAGCCAGAATCGAGGCTTCTTTCGGACGACGGGCTTCGAACAAGTCGGCAACACGCGGCAGACCACCGGTGATGTCACGGGTTTTCGAAGTCTCTTGCGGAATACGAGCGATAACATCACCGATCGCAATTTTCGCACCGTCCGCAACACCGACCAGGGCGTTGGCTGGCAGGAAGTACTGAGCGATAACGTCAGTGCCTGGCAGCAACAGATCCTTGCCGTTGTCATCAACCATCTTCACAGCTGGACGGATATCTTTACCGGCAGCTGGACGGTCTTTGGCGTCGAGTACTTCAATGTTGGTCATACCGGTCAATTCGTCAGTCTGACGCTTGATCGTGATGCCTTCTTCCATGCCCACGTAGGTCACGGTACCTTTCATTTCGGTAACGATTGGGTGAGTGTGCGGATCCCACTTGGCCACGATTGCGCCAGCGTCGACCTTGTCACCTTCTTTAACCGAAATCACAGCACCGTACGGCAGCTTGTAGCGCTCGCGCTCGCGACCGAAGTCATCAGCGATTGCCAGCTCACCGGAACGGGACACAGCTACCAGGCAGCCATCCACTCGCTCAACGTGCTTCAGGTTGTGCAGACGGACGGTACCGCCATTCTTCACCTGAACGCTGTCGGCTGCGGAGGTCCGGCTTGCCGCACCACCGATGTGGAACGTACGCATGGTCAGCTGGGTACCCGGCTCACCGATGGACTGGGCAGCGATAACGCCGACCGCTTCACCGATGTTCACCTGGTGACCACGAGCCAAATCACGGCCGTAGCACTTGGCACAAATACCGTAGCGGGTTTCGCAGCTGATCGGCGAACGCACGATCACTTCGTCGATGCTGTTCAGCTCGATGAACTCGACCCACTTCTCGTCTACCAGCGTGCCGGCAGGAACGATAACTTCTTCGGTACCCGGCTTGAATACGTCACGGGCAATGACACGACCCAATACGCGCTCACCCAATGGCTCAACAACGTCACCGCCTTCAATGTGCGGAGTCATTACCAGGCCATGTTCGGTGCCGCAATCGATCTCGGTCACAACCAGATCCTGCGCCACGTCTACCAGACGACGAGTCAGGTAACCGGAGTTCGCCGTTTTCAACGCGGTATCCGCCAAACCTTTACGAGCACCGTGAGTGGAGATGAAGTACTGAAGTACGCTCAAGCCTTCACGGAAGTTCGCAGTAATCGGCGTTTCGATGATGGAGCCGTCCGGCTTGGCCATCAGGCCACGCATACCGGCGAGCTGACGGATCTGCGCAGCAGAACCCCGTGCGCCCGAGTCGGCCATCATGTACATCGAGTTGAAGGACTCTTGGTCGACTTCGACGCCATGACGGTCGATGACTTTCTCTTTCGAGAGGTTGGCCATCATCGCCTTGGAAACTTCGTCGTTCGCCTTGGACCAAAGGTCGATCACTTTGTTGTACTTCTCGCCCTGGGTTACCAGGCCGGAGGCGTACTGGCTTTCGATCTCTTTCACTTCATCGGTAGCAGCACCGATGATGCGGGCTTTTTCATCCGGGATAACGAAGTCGTTAACACCGATGGAAACGCCGGAAATGGTCGAATAGGCAAAACCGGTGTACATCAACTGGTCAGCGAAGATCACGGTCTCTTTCAAACCAACCACGCGGTAGCACTGGTTGATCAGCTTGGAGATCGCTTTTTTCTTCATCGGCTGGTTGACGACATCGTACGACAGGCCAGGTGGAACAACCTGGAACAACAGCGCACGGCCGACAGTGGTGTCGACGATACGGGTGTTCTTGACGCTACCACCGTCACGATCGTTAACGGTTTCGTTGATCCGCACTTTGACTTTAGCGTGCAGTGCGGCTTCGCCGGCACGGAACACACGGTCAACTTCCTGCAGATCCGCGAACACACGACCTTCGCCCTTGGCGTTGATCGCTTCACGAGTCATGTAGTACAGACCCAATACAACGTCCTGCGACGGAACGATGATTGGCTCACCGTTGGCTGGCGACAGGATGTTGTTGGTCGACATCATCAACGCACGCGCTTCCAGCTGGGCTTCCAGTGTCAGCGGTACGTGCACGGCCATTTGGTCGCCGTCGAAGTCGGCGTTGTACGCAGCACAGACCAGAGGGTGCAGCTGGATAGCCTTGCCTTCGATCAGTACCGGTTCAAACGCCTGGATCCCCAGACGGTGAAGGGTCGGTGCACGGTTGAGGAGAACCGGGTGTTCGCGAATCACTTCAGCGAGAACGTCCCAAACTTCCGGCAGCTCGCGCTCGACCATCTTCTTGGCAGCTTTGATGGTGGTAGCGAGACCACGCATTTCCAGCTTGCCGAAAATGAACGGCTTGAACAGCTCGAGAGCCATTTTCTTCGGCAGACCGCACTGGTGCAGACGCAGGGTCGGACCAACGGTAATTACCGAACGACCGGAGTAGTCAACACGCTTACCGAGCAAGTTCTGACGGAAACGACCTTGCTTACCCTTGATCATGTCAGCCAGGGATTTCAGAGGACGCTTGTTGGAACCGGTGATAGCGCGGCCACGACGACCGTTGTCGAGCAGTGCGTCGACGGCTTCCTGCAACATACGCTTTTCGTTGCGCACGATGATGTCCGGAGCGGACAGATCCAGCAGGCGCTTCAAGCGGTTGTTACGGTTGATCACTCGACGATACAGATCGTTGAGGTCGGAAGTCGCGAAGCGACCGCCATCCAGCGGGACCAGTGGACGCAGATCTGGCGGAAGAACCGGCAGAACGGTCAGCACCATCCATTCTGGAAGGTTGCCGGAACCCTGGAAGGCTTCCATCAACTTCAGACGCTTGGACAGCTTCTTGATTTTGGTTTCGGAGTTGGTTTGCGGAATTTCTTCACGCAGACGGCCAATCTCGTGCTCCAGGTCGATAGCGTGCAGCAGTTCACGGACAGCTTCGGCACCCATGCGGGCATCGAAATCGTCACCGAACTCTTCCAGCGCTTCGAAGTACTGCTCGTCGTTCAGCAGCTGACCTTTTTCAAGGGTGGTCATGCCTGGATCGATAACGACATAGCTCTCGAAGTAGAGAACGCGTTCGATATCACGCAGGGTCATGTCCATCAGCAAGCCGATACGGGACGGAAGCGATTTCAGGAACCAGATGTGGGCAACTGGCGAGGCCAGTTCGATGTGTGCCATGCGCTCACGACGAACTTTAGCCAGCGCGACTTCAACGCCGCACTTCTCGCAGATCACACCACGGTGCTTCAAGCGCTTGTACTTACCGCACAGGCACTCGTAATCCTTTACCGGGCCAAAGATCTTGGCGCAGAACAGGCCGTCACGTTCAGGTTTGAACGTACGGTAGTTGATGGTTTCCGGCTTTTTAACTTCACCGAACGACCACGAACGGATCATCTCAGGCGATGCCAATCCAATACGGATGGCGTCGAACTCTTCGACTTGACCCTGGTTTTTCAGCAAATTCAGTAGGTCTTTCAAGGCCTTTCCTCCTGGCGGAGCAGAGAGCGGGCAATCCTGCCCCGCTCTCGATTCGCGTCACGTGTTATTCGGTTTCCAGATCGATATCGATGCCGAGGGAACGAATTTCCTTGATCAACACGTTGAAGGACTCGGGCATGCCCGGCTCCATACGGTGATCGCCATCCACGATGTTTTTGTACATCTTGGTACGGCCGTTCACATCGTCCGACTTCACTGTGAGCATTTCTTGCAGAGTGTAAGCAGCACCGTATGCTTCCAGTGCCCAGACCTCCATCTCCCCGAAACGCTGACCACCGAACTGCGCCTTACCACCCAGCGGCTGCTGGGTAACCAGGCTGTACGAACCGGTAGAACGAGCGTGCATCTTGTCGTCTACCAAGTGGTTCAGCTTCAGCATGTACATATAGCCAACAGTTACCGGGCGCTCGAACTTGTTGCCGGTACGGCCGTCGGTCAGCTGCATCTGGCCGCTTTCTGGCAGGTCTGCCAGTTTCAGCATGGCCTTGATTTCGCTTTCCTTGGCACCGTCGAACACTGGAGTGGCCATTGGAACGCCGCCACGCAGGTTCTTCGCCAGATCCAGGATTTCCTGGTCGGAGAAGCTATCCAGATCTTCGTTACGGCCGCCGATCTGGTTGTAGATCTCGTCGAGGAATTTACGAAGTTCAGCGACTTTGCGCTGTTCTTCGATCATCCGGTTGATCTTTTCGCCCAGGCCTTTAGCCGCGAGGCCGAGGTGGGTTTCAAGGATCTGACCAACGTTCATACGCGAAGGTACGCCCAACGGGTTGAGGACGACGTCGACCGGGGTGCCATTGGCATCGTGCGGCATGTCTTCAACCGGCATGATCACGGAGACCACACCTTTGTTACCGTGACGACCGGCCATCTTGTCGCCCGGCTGGATGCGACGACGGATTGCCAGGTAAACCTTGACGATTTTCAGCACGCCTGGAGCCAGGTCATCGCCCTGCTGCAGTTTGCGCTTCTTGTCTTCGAACTTGTCGTCCAGCAGACGGCGGCGATCAACGATGTAGGCCTGAGCCTTCTCGAGTTGCTCGTTCAGAGCATCTTCAGCCATGCGCAGTTTGAACCACTGACCATGCTCAAGACCGTCGAGAACCTCGTCGGTGATTTCCTGACCTTTCTTCAGACCGGCGCCGCCTTCGGCTTTGTGGCCGACCAGAGCGGAACGCAGACGTTCGAAAGTGGCGCCTTCAACGATACGGAACTCTTCGTTCAGGTCCTTGCGGATCTCGTCGAGTTGAGTCTTCTCGATCGACAGTGCACGAGCATCGCGCTCAACACCATCGCGGGTGAAGACCTGCACGTCGATGACAGTACCTTTGGTGCCGGTAGGCACACGCAGGGAAGTGTCTTTAACGTCGCTGGCTTTTTCACCGAAGATGGCACGCAGCAGCTTCTCTTCCGGAGTCAGCTGGGTCTCGCCTTTCGGAGTGACCTTACCAACCAGAATGTCGCCGGCGCCAACTTCAGCACCTACGTAAACGATACCGGCTTCGTCCAGTTTGTTCAGTGCAGCCTCACCCACGTTCGGGATGTCTGCAGTGATTTCCTCTGGCCCAAGCTTGGTGTCACGTGCCACACAGGTCAGTTCCTGGATGTGGATCGTGGTAAAGCGATCTTCCTGAACCACACGCTCGGACAGGCAGATGGAGTCTTCGAAGTTGAAGCCGTTCCATGCCATGAACGCGATGCGCATGTTCTGACCCAGAGCCAGCTCACCCATATCGGTGGACGGACCGTCGGCCATGATGTCGCTACGCTGAACCCGATCACCTTTACGCACCAGCGGACGCTGGTTGATGCAGGTGTTCTGGTTGGAGCGGGTGTACTTGGTCAGGTTGTAGATGTCGACACCAGCTTCGCCAGTTTCAACTTCGTCATCAGCAACACGAACCACGATACGGCTGGCGTCGACGGAATCGATAACGCCGCCACGACGAGCCACGACGCAAACGCCGGAGTCACGGGCTACGTTACGCTCCATGCCGGTACCGACCAGCGGCTTGTCAGCACGCAAGGTTGGTACAGCTTGACGCTGCATGTTCGAACCCATCAACGCACGGTTGGCGTCGTCGTGCTCGAGGAACGGGATCAGCGACGCTGCAACCGAAACTACCTGCTTCGGCGAAACGTCCATCAAGGTGACGTCTTCCGGCGCCTTGACAGTGAACTCGTTCAAGTGACGAACAGCTACCAGCTCGTCGATCAGGACTTTCTTGTCGTTCATCGTGGCCGAGGCCTGAGCGATCACGTGATCAGCTTCTTCGATGGCAGACAGGAACACGATCTCGTCGGTGACCAGAGCGTCTTTCACCACACGGTACGGGCTCTCGAGGAAGCCGTACTGGTTGGTGCGCGCATAGGCAGCCAGGGAGTTGATCAGACCGATGTTCGGACCTTCCGGCGTTTCAATCGGGCATACACGACCGTAGTGAGTCGGGTGTACGTCACGAACTTCAAAGCCAGCACGCTCACGAGTCAAACCGCCAGGGCCGAGTGCAGAAACACGACGCTTGTGGGTGATCTCGGACAGCGGGTTGTTCTGGTCCATGAACTGGGACAGCTGGCTGGAACCGAAGAACTCTTTCACCGCCGCAGCCACTGGCTTGGCGTTGATCAGGTCTTGCGGCATCAGGCCTTCGCTTTCCGCCATCGACAGACGCTCTTTGACCGCACGCTCAACACGTACCAGGCCAACGCGGAACTGGTTCTCGGCCATTTCGCCTACGCAGCGAACACGACGGTTACCCAGGTGGTCGATGTCATCGACGATGCCTTTACCGTTACGGATGTCGACCAGAGTCTTCAGAACCGCGACGATGTCTTCTTTGCACAACACGCCCGAACCTTCGATCTCGGTACGACCGATACGACGGTTGAACTTCATCCGGCCGACCGCAGACAGGTCATAGCGCTCAGGGCTGAAGAACAGGTTGTTGAACAGAGTCTCGGCAGCATCTTTGGTTGGCGGCTCGCCAGGACGCATCATGCGATAGATCTCGACCAGCGCTTCCAATTGGTTGCTGGTGGAGTCGATCTTCAGAGTGTCGGAGACGAACGGACCGCAGTCGATGTCGTTGGTGTACAGAGTTTCGATGCGAACAACGCCGGCCTTGGCGATTTTCGCCAGGATCTCGGTGTTCAGCTCAGTGTTGCACTCTGCCAGGATTTCGCCGGTTGCCGGATGCACGATGACCTTGGCGGTAGTGCGACCCAGGACGTAGTCCAGAGGCACTTGCAGCTCTTTGATCCCTGCTTTTTCCAGCTGGTTGATGTGGCGAGCAGTGATACGACGACCTTGCTCGACAATAACCTTGCCTTTGTCATCCAGGATATCCAGGACAGCAATTTCACCACGCAGGCGCTGAGGCACCAGTTCCAGGCTGAGGTTTTCACCTTGCACGTGGAAGACGTTGGTGGTGTAGAACGCGTCCAGCACTTCTTCAGTGGTATAGCCGAGCGCGCGCAGCAGTACCGATGCAGGCAGCTTGCGACGACGGTCGATACGCACGAATACGCAGTCTTTCGGGTCGAACTCGAAGTCCAGCCACGAACCGCGGTAAGGAATGATGCGCGCGGAGTACAGCAGTTTACCGGAGCTGTGCGTCTTGCCACGGTCGTGGTCGAAGAACACGCCCGGGGAACGGTGCAGCTGGGAAACGATTACACGCTCGGTACCGTTGATTACGAAGGTACCGTTTTCAGTCATCAGGGGGATTTCACCCATGTAGACTTCTTGCTCTTTGATGTCCTTGATCGCTTTGTTCGACGATTCTTTGTCGAAAATGATCAGGCGCACTTTTACCCGCAAAGGTACGGCGTAAGTTACACCGCGCAATACGCATTCTTTGACATCAAATGCCGGTTCGCCCAGGCGATAACCGACGTACTCCAGCGCAGCATTGCCGGAGTAGCTGATGATCGGGAAAACGGATTTGAAGGCCGCATGCAGGCCCACGTCGCGGAACTGATCTTTAGTCGCTCCCGCTTGCAAGAATTCACGATACGAATCCAGCTGGATGGCCAGGAGGTACGGCACATCCATGACGTCCGGCAACTTGCTAAAGTCCTTGCGGATACGTTTTTTCTCAGTATATGAGTAAGCCATCAGCGTTCCCCAGCTTGGTCACCTGCTTGTTTGGCCCCTCCCGACGGGAGCAGCCAGAAAATCGTGCAAACCCCATGGTTTGCGCCACCGCATCGGGTGGTTACAGCTCGTTACCAGCACCGACCCAGTCGGTTGCCAATAACGGAAAAAGGCCGGTGGCAAGAGCCACCAGCCATCAGCCTTTCGCTTAACGCTCGGGCTGGAGGAGCAAAGTCGATGCTTACTTCAGCTCGACTTTAGCGCCTGCTTCTTCCAGTACTGCTTTGGCTTTGTCAGCTGCGTCTTTGGCAACAGCTTCCAGAACCATGGCAGGAGCGCCGTCAACTACAGCCTTGGCTTCTTTCAGGCCCAGACCGGTCAGTTCACGTACTGCCTTGATCACGTTAACTTTCTTCTCGCCAGCTTCGGTCAGCATGACGTTGAATTCAGTTTGTTCTTCAACAACGGCAGCAACAGCAGCTGGACCAGCGGAAGCAGCGGCAGCGGAAACGCCGAACTTCTCTTCCATGGCCTTGATCAGCTCAACGATTTCCAGAACGGATTTTTCGCCGATTGCTTCGATGATTTGGTCGTTAGTCAGAGACATGACTATAAATTCCTGTATTGGGGTGACAGCCTACGCGGCCATCGAAATAAACAATAAACGCTGAAAGGAGTCGCTCAGCCTTAGGCTGCGGCAGCTTCTTTCTGGTCGCGAAGGGCCGCCAGAGTACGAGCCAATTTGCTGGTTGCGCCTTGAATCACGCTCATCAGCTGAGAAATTGCTTCGTCACGGGTCGGCAGACTTGCCAGTACGTCGATCTGATTAGCTGCGAGGAACTTGCCCTCGAACGCAGCTGCCTTGATCTCGAACTTATCCTGACCTTTTGCGAATTCTTTGAAGATACGAGCAGCAGCGCCCGGATGTTCTTTAGAGAATGCAATCAAGGTCGGGCCAGTGAACACGTCGTTGAGCACGTCATATTGAGTGCCAGCAACGGCGCGCTTGAGCAGGGTGTTACGTACAACACGTACGTAAACGCCAGCTTCACGAGCCTCTTTACGGAGTCCGGTCATAGCGCCTACTGTCACACCGCGGGCATCAGCCACAACAGCAGACAGGGCAACATTGGCAGCCTCGTTGACTTCAGCGACGATGGCCTTCTTGTCTTCGAGTTTAATTGCCACGGGTTTAACTCCTGCTTGTTACCGTTTCATCCAACCGGAGCCGGATGTCGTTTTGGTGTCTGATTCGGTAAGGAACCGGGAGCACCATCTGCGTAGGCTTGAGGTTTAAGACTTGCGTCGCCTACGGTCTTGGATAGCCCCCGCCAGGCAGGGACCCCAATCTTTCAATTGACGCGATCGCTCGCGCCAACCTGTGTCTTAAGCGTCGAGCGAGCTTTGGTCGATGACCAGACCTGGGCCCATAGTGGTGCTCAGGGTAACGCGCTTGACGTAAATGCCTTTCGAGGAAGCTGGCTTGATACGCTTCAGATCAGCGATCAGGGCTTCAACGTTTTCCTTCAGCTTGACGGCGTCGAAGCCGATCTTGCCAACGGAGGTGTGGATGATGCCGTTTTTGTCGGTGCGATAACGAACCTGACCAGCCTTGGCGTTTTTAACCGCGGTAGCTACGTCTGGGGTTACGGTGCCGACTTTAGGGTTAGGCATCAGACCACGTGGACCGAGGATCTGACCCAACTGACCTACAACGCGCATTGCATCCGGGGATGCGATAACTACGTCATAGTTCAGGTCGCCGCCTTTCATTTCGGCAGCCAGGTCGTCCATACCTACGCGGTCAGCGCCGGCAGCCAGAGCGGCCTCAGCAGCTGGACCCTGGGTGAACACAGCAACGCGAACAGTCTTGCCAGTACCGTGTGGCAGCACAGTAGCGCTACGAACGACCTGGTCGGATTTACGCGGGTCAACACCCAGGTTCACAGCAACATCGAACGACTCGCTGAACTTGACAGTCGACAGCTCAGCCAGCAGAGCAGCAGCGTCTACAAAGTTGTAGGACTTGCCTGCTTCGATTTTACCGGCGATAGCCTTTTGACGCTTGGTCAACTTAGCCATTACACACCCTCCACGTTAAGGCCCATGCTACGAGCAGAACCGGCGATGGTACGCACGGCTGCTTCCATATCAGCTGCAGTCAGATCCGCATTTTTAACTTTCGCGATATCTTCCAGCTGAGCACGAGTCACGGTGCCGACCTTAACGGTGTTCGGACGAGCGGAACCGCTAGTCAGACCGGCCGCCTTCTTCAGCAGAACCGAAGCAGGGGTGGATTTGGTTTCGAACGTGAAGCTACGGTCGCTGTAAACAGTGATGATCACTGGAGTCGGCAGACCTGGCTCAATACCCTGAGTACGGGCGTTGAAAGCCTTGCAGAATTCCATGATGTTCACGCCGTGCTGACCCAGAGCAGGACCAACAGGTGGGCTTGGGTTAGCCTGAGCGGCCTTCACTTGCAGCTTGATGTAAGCGGTAATCTTCTTGGCCATGAGGCACTCCAATTACGGGTTCGAACGCCTCGAAAGGCTCCCCGGTTACTTGCGCGTTTATCCCAGTGACGACAAAACCCCACAGCCTAGGGCTGCGGGGTTGGGATGCTTGCCCAGCTAGACCTTTTCGACCTGGCTGAACTCGAGCTCTACCGGAGTAGAGCGACCGAAAATGAGCACTGCCACTTGGATCCGGCTCTTTTCGTAGTTAACTTCTTCAACCGTGCCAGTAAAATCGGCAAACGGCCCGTCATTGACTCGTACCGACTCACCTGGCTCGAACAATGTCTTCGGCTTCGGCTTGTCGCTACCGTCAGCAACACGACGCAGAATCGCTTCTGCCTCTTTATCTGTGATTGGCGCAGGCTTATCAGCGGTACCGCCAATGAAACCCATCACCCGAGGAGTATCCTTGACCAAGTGCCAAGTACCCTCATTCATGTCCATCTGAACCAGCACATAACCCGGGAAGAACTTGCGCTCGCTTTTGCGTTTCTGGCCATTACGCATTTCAACCACTTCTTCAGTGGGAACCAGAATTTCGCCAAAGCCATCTTCCATGCCAGCCAGCTTTACGCGCTCTACCAACGAGCGCATGACATGCTTCTCGTAACCGGAGTAAGCATGCACAACGTACCAACGCTTAGCCACGGGACACCCTTAGCCGACAATCAAGGAAACAAGCCAGCCGAGCAGGGAATCGAGCCCCCACAACAGCAACGCCATTACCAGAACAACAGCCACAACAATCAACGTGGTCTGCGTAGTTTCTTGGCGAGTTGGCCATACGACTTTACGAATCTCGGTGCGAGCTTCCTTCACCAGCACAAAGAAAGACTTGCCCTTGACTGTCTGCAGGCCTACAAAGGCAGCTACAGCAGCAATGACAAGCAATGCAAGCACACGGTACAGGATCGGCGAAGCAGAGTAATACTGATTACCAACAACGCCAACAACCACCAAAGCGACTACCACTAGCCACTTGAGCAGATCGAAGCGAGAGCCTTGAGCTTCAGCTTTAGGAGTCATCTATGAAGATCCTGTGAAAAGAAAGCCAGACACACCAAGTGAATCTGGCAGGTCAGGAGGGAATCGAACCCCCAACCTACGGTTTTGGAGACCGTCGCTCTGCCAATTGAGCTACTGACCTAAAACAAAATCAGGCCGACCATTATGCCGGCCCGAAAAAGACATTACAACAATTTACTCAACAGCCTTTGCGCCCCGTCAGCTCCGGGATTTAACCCCCGAGAAACAACGAAACACAACCAGACCATTAAAACAAAGGCAGATATTTTCATATCTGCCTTGTTATATGGAGCTCTTGAGCGGATTTGAACCGCTGACCTCACCCTTACCAAGGGTGTGCTCTACCAACTGAGCTACAAGAGCGTAACACTGTGCAAAACCTGCAAACTTGGAGCGGGTAGCGGGAATCGAACCCGCATCATCAGCTTGGAAGGCTGAGGTTCTACCACTAAACTATACCCGCGAGACTTGCAGCTCTCGCTAAAAATGGTGGAGGGGGAAGGATTCGAACCTTCGAAGTCGTAGACGTCAGATTTACAGTCTGATCCCTTTGGCCGCTCGGGAACCCCTCCTAAGCGAGCCGGCATTCTATATCATGCCAGCCTTCTGTCAAGCATTTTCTCATTAAAAAACCTGAGGTTAGCTGCGTTGACCTCGCTTCGCACCGTTGACCCTCATAGGTCTTCACTGCGAAGCGGGCGCCATTCTATGCAAACTATTCAGCGGGTGCAACCCCCTCGCATGGCATTATTTTATGTTTTAACTCGTTGAATTCTCTAGAAAGGTTTTGCAACTGCACTTCATCCAGCCAGCGACGGCTTTCAGGGGCCACGCGCACCCAGTAACCAGCAAACTCGGGGAGATCCTTCGGCAAGGACTGATACTTGATCTCCATGCCTTTCAAGCGTCGCTCAACAGCCTCAACGACCTCTGGACGAACAAAACCACCCAAGTACAAGCAGCTATTGTCCGCCTGGGCAGCTTTTCCTCTATCTCGGGATGCATCAGTCGTCTCGCTCAACAAGCGAATATCCTGCTGAGACCCCCGGTACAAACTCAAAGGAGTGACATCCTTCGCGCGCAGAGGAGCCTCTTGTTGGTGCCAGATGTAATAGAAGACGTTGAGAACAAGCAGCAACAGGAACAACCAACGCATACGAACCTCAGGACAAAGGACATGCCATAGCCAAACCCACAAATACCAGATCTGGAACCACTCTGGCCTCAGGAACGATTTCGGAAACCAACCCCGCATCCCCCCCAGTAAGGAATACGGAAAAATCTGTCCCCCAATAACTACGTGCGAGCTCCAACTGAGTCAGGACAAACCCCCTGAGCATCAATAAGCAACCCCGCTCAACCGCCTCGACGGTTGTCCGACCCGGGACGAGACTTTCCAGCGCGCGCTCTGCGGCCAGATCTCCATAACGAATTTTACGGGTATGGGTACGCAACTGATTCCGCATCAACGGCATACCCGGACAAATGAATCCTCCGAGATGCTCTCCATCACCGGCGACATAATCCGCAGTGACAGCAGTACCGAAATCCAGCACCAGGCAAGCACGCGATGCCAAATGGAATCCTCCAAGCATCGCCAGCCAGCGATCCAGCCCCAAGCGCTCGAACTCTTCGTAGCCATTGCGAACACCCAACATTTCGCGAGCGGGTGCTGCGCAAGCTACCGACACCCCAAAAGCCTCTTTCAGCAGAGAAACCAATGCACTGGTTTCCTCGGCCGTTCTGACACTGACTAACCGACAGAACTTGAGAGCGAGCCCCTTGAGCGCACTCAAACTCTCCAGCAATGCGAGATTCGAATCGACAACTCCCTCACCGACCGTCTGACGCGCATCCGCGCCAAGCACTCGCCACTTGATGAAGCTATTTCCGCAGTCGAGCTCAAGAATCATCACGCAACCTCAAGCTGAGCTCACCACCACTAAATACTTTTTCCACACCACCCACCTTCAAGCGCAGAGCCCCCTGACTATCAATACCCAGCACTTCGCCATCTACTTGGTTAACACCAGCGATCAACGACACCGCCCGCCCCTGCCATAGATGATTTTGCTCCCACTCAGCCTGGATAGCGGGAAATCCGTCGACCTGATGCCGCTCCAAATAGACCTGGAGCATCTGACCTAACTCTGCGACCAGATGATTTCGATCGAACGCTCGCCCCGACTCGAGCCGCATGGACGTCCATTGCTGATCAACCTCATCGGTCTTCTGCATATTCACATTTATTCCAACACCCAGCACCACATGACACACGTCAGCGGGATCCCCAACCAACTCAAGCAATATTCCCGCGATTTTTTTCTGACCGACCAGAACATCGTTCGGCCACTTCAAACCCGCCTCAGAAACACCCAGCCCCCTCAGGGTTTGCATGACGGCAAGCCCGACAACAAGGCTCAAGCCTTCGAGCTGACGCATGCCACCATCAATACGCAGCACCAGACTGTAATAGATATTTTCTGCGAAAGGACTCGCCCATTTACGCCCTCGGCGCCCACGACCAGACGTCTGCCGCTCGGCGAGCACAAGGAATGGGGCTGTTTGGCCACGATCAATTGCACGCAACGCCTCAGCATTAGTGGAGTCAATTGAATCGAAAACAAGAATGGGCCAATCACAAGAAGGCGCCTGCTCTGCAATCGCGACAGAATCAAGCAGCGTCAACGGCGAAGCCAGCTGATAACCGCGCCCTCGCACCTTGTGGATGGACAAGCCAAGTTCAGCTTCTAAAAGCTGAAGTTGTTTCCATACAGCGCTGCGACTGACACCCAAAGCGGAACCCAGGGCCTGACCTGAATGAAATCGACCATCCTTAAGAAGCTTTAACAATGTCAGCATGCAAATCTCGCCTCACAATGAGGACCGCATGATAGCCACGCCTTGATCTGTTGCATAGAAACCGTCTCGGGCTGATTTTCCTGCGGGCAAAACAAAACCCCTACCTGCATACGCAGATAGGGGTTTCGGAATTTAATCTTGACGATGACCTACTCTCACATGGGGAAACCC
>NZ_VIUK01000031.1:0-57048 GCF_007828295.1 Pseudomonas sp. SJZ080 | reverse complement strand
TTGAATTCTTCGGGATAACGCTGGTTGCTCATGGCACCTCCTAATGGGCCTCATTTTAAGGCTTGGAGGTGTCTACGAAACTAGGGGCGATTCACACGCTGGGCTTCCCGTTGAGCTGCACGCTCTACGTCTCTGGCTGCCAGGGGGTCAATGCCATCGTTCAATTGACTGCGTTTGGCGCTGGCTGCTTGTCTGGCTTTCTTGAGGCTGACTTCAGGGAATGAGCCCAAGCCCATCTCCCTACGACGCCCCGCCAATTGAAAGCGAAGTAGCCAGGATTTACGTCCGGTAGGTTTGACGACCAAACGGAGGCCATCACCATCTTCGTAAGTGCCAGGCTCGGTCAGGTTCTCGACTTGTTTCGGATTCAGTTTACTCATTGATTCCCCCTGCTGTCCCTTTGTCCCCCCACCTGTCCCCCCACTTCATCCTCGGATGAGGTCAAATGGCGTTGAACACCATCGGACAGGGAAATGTCTCAAACCCCCGGAATAGCTAAGCTAACAGGAAGATTCTCGGATGGGATAGGATTATTTCGGACAATTAAAAAGCCGGCTTGTGGCCGGCTTCTCGGGGACTGGCTTGGTTCATTTTTGGTAAACCGCGCCAGCCTTCAAAACGTACACCCGGATCTTGCGTCCGGCTGTGGGACTCGGCGAGAAAATCATCTGCCTTGTCGGTGCGATCGGAGCCGCGGGGCGGGTCGATGCGCAAACGTGGGGCGCAGCATACTGATTTTTTTGGGAAATTCCCAGCTTGGTGTGCGGGGTAGAGCTGTCAGTTGCCCTGGATCGGGTAGCTGATCCGGGATTTGAGGTGAATGGTCCATCGCCTTCGCGGGCAAGCCCGCTCCCACAGGGTTTAAGTGATACCTGTAGAAATGGGCGTGTCGGCAAACAAGCTACAAGAATGGCACCGGTGGCCTGCGTTTGTTCAGGGTCGACCACCAGAACACCCATCCCAGCACCCTGATGTTTTCTTCTTCGATTTGCGCGGTCCTGAAGATCTCTTCGGGGTATTCGGCGCTGTTGTGGCTGCGCATGCGAATCGCGTTGCCCGGCACACGGCTCAGGTACTTGATGCGCAACATGCCGTCGTGCTCGACGGCGTAGATCTCGCCGTCGACAATTTGTGTGAGCCCGCGATCGATGGCGACGATGGAGCCGTCTTCGATTCTTTCGGCCATGCTGTTGCCGACCATCCGGGCGCAGATGGCGTCGGAGTGCTTGATTTCCAGGGAGTCGAGATCGCTGCGAGGCAAGCGGATCGATTCGCTGGGGTCCTTGATGACATGAGTTTTGTCGGTGCCGGGAGTGATGGCCGTTTCTTTGAAGAAGGGCAGTTCGATATCGACTGGTTCGATGACCCGGTAGGTGCCGCGGATCGATTGGGCGTCGAAGGCGTTGCCGGAGTCGTCGATCAGACGTAGTTCCCTGGCGTCTTTGGGCCCTTCGCCGGTTTTCAACCATTCGCTGTTCACGGACAGTCTTCTGGCGACATCCTCCATGCGGTAGTCGGGCACTCCGCGGGAATACCAGTTGTGGACGGTTTGAGGGTCGGTGATGCCCAGGAATTCGGCAAATCTCGTTGTCGTGATTTGGACCTCTTTCAGGAGCGTTCTGAATCGTGGGCCGCAGGTTTTGTTCTTTTTCATAAACACGAGTCTAGCCGCGCGGCATAAGGCTTTGATTCAACAAAACGTTCAAATTCGGCGTGAATTTTAAGTCTCGATGTAAGACGTCTTTGGTAAGAATTAAACAAGAAAAAACCGCTGTGCCCACCAGTTAAACGTGCTGTTTAAGCTGATTCAAGCACGCACAAAAAACCCCGGATCAACCGGGGTTTTTTCAAGTCGTCAGTGGCGCAAGGCCAGTGGCGTCTCAGCCTTTATAGGCAGCAACCGACTTGGTGATCGCTTCGCGGGCGGCGTCTGCACCGGCCCAGCCTTCGATCTTCACCCATTTGCCTTTTTCGAGATCTTTGTAGTTCGCGAAGAAGTGCTCGATCTGCTGAATCAGCAGGGGTGGCAGGTCGGTGTATTCCTTCACGTCGACGTACAGCTGGGACAGCTTGTCGTGTGGGACTGCGATGACTTTGGCATCGCCGCCGCCGTCGTCGGTCATGTTCAGGATGCCGACCGGACGGGCGCGGATGACGGAGCCTGGAGCAACCGGGTAAGGGGTCACGACCAGAACGTCGAGGGGGTCACCGTCGTCAGCCAGGGTGTTCGGGATGTAACCGTAGTTGGCCGGGTAGAACATCGGGGTGGCCATGAAACGGTCAACGAACAGGCAATCGCTGTCTTTGTCGATTTCGTATTTGATCGGCGCGTGGTTGGCCGGAATCTCGATCGCGACGTAGATGTCGTTCGGCAGGTCTTTGCCAGCCGGAATCTTGCTGTAGCTCATTGGGCGGTGCCCCCGTTAGTTGACCAAAAACACTTGGCCGGATTGACCAAAAAGTGGCGGCGATTATAGGCATATTCCGCCACCGTTGCTATGTGCCAGAGGTCGTGTAGACCTTAGTAGTGTGCCTGATAGACCGGATCTTCGGCCTGAAGTTGCCGCAATCTGCTCAGCGGATCTTGGCGATAAAACAGCTTTAGTTGCTCATAGACCTGCGGATAAGCCTCGTGCAGCAAATCCGGGGCGCTGAAGAAGTATTCGCTGGTGACCGCAAAGAACTCGGCGGGGTTTTCCGCGGCGTAGGGGTCGATGGCGGTTTCTGCGTCAGGGTTGTGCTCGAGCTGTCGGTCGAGGTCGTCGTAGGCCTCTTGCATGACCCTGGCCCAGTCGCTGACGCGCATGTCGGCGTGCAGCGGCGGCAGGCCATTGGCATCGCCATTGAGCATGTCGAGTTTGTGCGCGAGTTCGTGGATCACCAGGTTGTAGCCTTCCCAGCCGCCGCTGGCCATCACGCCGGGCCAGGCGAGGATGATCGGGCCTTGTTGCCAGGCCTCACCGCTGTGTTCGCCGTCCCACTCGTGCTCGACCCCACTGGCGTCGCGATGACGCTGGGGGCTGAGGAAGTCGTCGGGGTAGAGGACGATTTCGTGAAAACCCTGATACCAGTTCAGATCGCCCAGGTTCAGCAAGGGCAATTGCGCCTGGGCGGCGAGCAGCAAGCGCTGCTCCTGATGGAGTTCGACGCCGGGCAGGGCGGTCAGGTGTTTGTCTTCGAGGAACAATACACTGGCTTCACGCAGCCACTGGTCTTCAGCGGCGCTGATGCCGTCGAGAAAACTCAGGTGATGGCGCACCCGCTGCCACATATCGTCGGCAATCGGGTGTCTGGCCAGGATGCGCCGGCGACGCCAGGCGCTGAGCGACCACATTGCTCAGTGGGGTTCGGCTTTGGACGCGCGGCTGCCGAAGCGGCTGCGGACCACGCCAATGATCATTGGCACCAGCGACAGCAAGATGATGGCCACCACCAGCAGCGACAGGTTTTGTTTGATGAACGGTACGTTGCCGAAGAAGTAACCGAGGGTCACCAGGCCGCCCACCCAGAGGAGGGTGCCGAGGACGCTAAAGGCAAAGAAGCGCGGATAAGGCATCTTCGCTACGCCGGCGACGAACGGTGCGAAAGTGCGGATGATCGGCAGGAAACGCGCCAGGGTCACGGTTTTTCCACCGTGCTTGTCGTAGAAATCGTGGGTTTGTTGCAAGTAGTCGCGACGGAAGATTTTCGAGTTCGGGTTGCTGAACAGGCGCTCGCCTGCCGTTCGTCCGATGATGTAGTTGGTGCTGTCACCGAGGATCGCCGCGAGCATCAGTAAACCGCCCAGCAGCACGGGGTCCATGCCGCCACCGGCTGCCACTGCACCCGCGATGAACAGTAAGGAATCACCCGGCAGGAAGGGCATCACCACCAGGCCGGTTTCGCAGAAAATCACCAGAAATAGAATGGCGTAAATCCATGGCCCGTAGTTGTTCACCAGCAAGTCGAGGTAAACATCGAGATGCAGGATAAGGTCGAGCGGGTTGAAATCCATGGGGGCACCTGTGGTGACGGCCCGACTCGGCAGGCCTGTGCGGATGACTTCGCGTAAGGCTACAGACGGGTGTAGTTTTTCTTACAAGCCGGAAAGGTCGGCATTATACGGGCTGAGAAGTGAAAAGCGCGTCGAGTTTGTAGCGGGGGATGTCGTGCAAGACCGGCGGCGGGCGCGGTTTTCTTGTAGAGCAAGCGTGCTCGCGATGGCCTTGAGAGCGCCGTGGGGTATCAGGCTTGAAGCGTCTCCGTTGACGACCATCGCGAGCAAGCTCGCGCCTACAGGTAACCGGCGTTACAGCTCGTCGCTGATCGGCAACACGTAGTTCTTGAACTCGGTGTCTTCCTTGAACCCGATGGATTCGTAGGTTTTCTGGGCTATTTTGTTGTCGCTGCTGGTGGAAACGCGCATGCGCACGGCATTGGTTTCCTTGGCCATTTTTTTCGCGGTGCGCATCAGATTGTCGGCGACCAACTGACGGCGCGCGTCTTCAGCGACGTAGATGTCATTGAGGATCCACACGCGTTTAAGCGAAAGCGACGAAAAGCTCGGGTACAGCTGACAGAACCCCATCAGCTTCTTGTCGTCGTCATCGGCCAGTGCCAGGTAAATCACCGATTCCTTGCGGCGCAGGCGTTTCTCGAGGAACGCCCGGGACGAGTCCGGATACGGCAGGGAACCATAAAACTCGCGATATTTGACGAACAACGGGGTCAGCAGGTCCAGGTGTTCGAGGGTCGCTTGAATAATCCGC
This sequence comes from Pseudomonas sp. SJZ080, assembly GCF_007828295.1. Classification (NCBI taxonomy): domain Bacteria; kingdom Pseudomonadati; phylum Pseudomonadota; class Gammaproteobacteria; order Pseudomonadales; family Pseudomonadaceae; genus Pseudomonas; species Pseudomonas sp. SJZ080. The sequence goes on along the minus strand of NZ_VIUK01000031.1, from coordinate 52,300 downwards.
ATCGATAGGTCTCGTCTTCAAGTGGCTGTCTTGCTCTGACGGCGAACGGTTCTCACTCGGGCAGCCGTGTTTCGATCCTGCCTGAAACCGAATGAGAAACGCAATGCGGAAACGGTTCAGGCCTTCGGCGAATTCAGTAGGAAATTACCTTTCATTTCCGCCCCTGAGTCCGACTCCAGCGTCTGAAGCTGTGCTTCGTCCTTCAGGTTGACCCCCGATAGCTGCCGCCGACAGGCTTCACGCATCAGATAAAGCAAGCGGTGTGCCGCCATGCCATAACTCAAGCCTTCCAGTCGCACATTGGAGATGCAGTTGCGGTAAGCATCCGTCAGGCCGACCTTTGGATTGTAGGTGAAATATAAACCCAGACTGTCTGGCGAGCTGAGCCCAGGGCGTTCGCCGATCAGGATCACCACCATTTTGGCGCCCAGCAACTCGCCGATCTCGTCGCTCACCGCGACACGGCCTTGCTCTACCAGAATCACCGGAGAAACCGTCCAGCCATCGACTTCGATCTGCTCTCGCATGCGCGCAAGGAAGGGCACGGTGTGGCGGTGCACAGCCAGTGCCGACAAACCATCGGCCACGACAATCACCAGATCAACGCCGCCGGGATGGGCTGAAGCATGGTTGCGCAGGATTTGCGCCGACTCATCGCTCAATTTTCGCCCCAAGTCAGGGCGCTGCAAATAGCTGTCGCGGTTTGTGGCGGCGCTGTGCAGGAGCACACTTTCGTATCCGCACTCCGCCAATTGCGTGCTGAGCCCTGCATGGTCGAAGGGCAGGTGCACCGCGTCCCGAGCCTGGGCGTGGGCGTACTGGAAATCCAGCTGCGCGCTGGTGGGCATGCTGGTGCCGGTGCGGCCCAGGGCAATCCTCGCCGGGGTCAGGCGCCGCAGTTCCAGCAATGGGTTTTCTGCATCAACGGGCGGTTTATCCATTTCGACACTCATCCCAGTTGCCCCATCGCCTGGCGGAAGGCGGGCGGCAAGCTATCGCCGAAATGAATCTTGCCGTCTGCCTGGGTGAAGATGCCCATTCTGGCCAGCCACTGTTCGAACTCAGGCGCCGGCTTCAGGCCCAGGGTTTGTCGGGCATAGAGCGCATCGTGGAACGAGGTGGTCTGGTAGTTGAGCATGATGTCGTCGGAGCCGGGGATGCCCATGATGAAGTTGATCCCGGCCACGCCCAGCAGGGTCAGCAGGGTGTCCATGTCGTCCTGATCGGCTTCGGCGTGGTTGGTGTAACAGATGTCGCAGCCCATCGGCACACCCAGCAATTTGCCGCAGAAGTGGTCTTCCAGACCGGCACGGATGATCTGTTTACCGTTGTAGAGGTACTCCGGGCCGATGAATCCTACAACCGTGTTCACCAGGAACGGTTTGAAATGTCGCGCTACGGCGTAGGCGCGGGTTTCGCAGGTCTGTTGATCGAGGCCGTGGTGGGCGTTGGCTGACAGGGCACTGCCCTGGCCTGTCTCGAAATACATCAGGTTTTGTCCCAGCGTGCCGCGATTCAGACTCAAACCGGCGTCGTAGCCCTCCTGCAAAACGTTCAGGTTGATGCCGAAGCTGGCGTTGGCCGCTTCGGTGCCGGCGATCGACTGGAACACCAGGTCCAGCGGAACGCCGCGATTGATTGCTTCGATGGACGTGGTGACGTGGGTTAACACGCAAGCTTGTGTAGGAATTTCATAGCGCTGGATGATCGCGTCGAGCATTTCCAGCATCGCGCAAATCGAGGCAATGCTGTCGGTGGCCGGGTTGATGCCGATCATCGCGTCGCCGTTACCGTACAGCAGCCCGTCCAGAATGCTCGCGGCAATGCCGGCCGGTTCGTCGGTGGGATGGTTGGGTTGCAGGCGTGTGGATAAGCGCCCGCGCAGGCCCATCGTGCCGCGAAACTGAGTGACCACGCGGATTTTCTGCGCGACCAATACCAGGTCCTGCACGCGCATGATTTTCGACACGGCAGCGGCCATTTCCGGCGTCAGGCCCGGGGCGAGGGCGCGCAGGCTGTGTTCGTCGGCTGCATCACTGAGCAGCCAGTCGCGGAAACCACCGACAGTGAGATGGCTAACCGCGGCGAAGGCTTGTTTGTCGTGGGTGTCGATGATCAGTCGGGTGACTTCATCGGCCTCATAGGGAATCAGCACTTCCTGCAGGAAATGAGTCAGCGGGATATCAGCCAGGGCCATTTGCGCGGCCACACGCTCGCCATCGTTGAGGGCGGCGACGCCGGCCAGGAAATCGCCGGAGCGCGCCGGACTGGCCTTGGCCATGACCTCTTTGAGGCTGGCGAAGCGGTAGGTCTGGGCGCCGACGGAATGGGCAAATGTGGCCACGGTGTCCTCCTGATTCTGTAAATAACCTGACAGCACCGCGAATCCTGCAGGAGCCGGCTTGCTGGCGACAACGGTGTGCCGGTTAGCACTTGCGCCGGCTGGAGGACCGCCATCGCCAGCAAGCCGGCGCCTACAATGGATCTTGGTGCACCCTAATAAAGCAGGCGCCAGGCAGCGGGCCCGGCGCCGGTGCAACTCAGACGCCTTCGAGCATCGCATCCGCCGGGGCATCGAAGCGCTGCTTGGCGGTCAGTTGGAAATACAAATAACCGGCCGCCATGAAGCCGAGGAACACACAACCGATCAGCGGGTTGAACCACGCCATCGCCACCAGGCACACCACCGCCAGGAACAGCGCAATCCCCGGGACGATCGGATAGCCCGGCGCGCGGAAGGTGCGTTCCAGGTTCGGCTCGGTTTTACGCAGTTTGAACAGGCTCAGCATACTGATGATGTACATCACGATGGCGCCGAATACCGACATGGTGATCATTGCCGCCGTCAGGGTCATGCCTTGCAGGTTGACCAGGCCGTCGCTGTATATCGCCGCGATGCCGATCACGCCGCCGGTCAGAATGGCGCGGTGCGGAGTCTGGAAGCGCGACAGTTTGGCCAGCGAACGTGGCAGGTAACCGGCGCGGGCCAGGGCGAAGAACTGACGCGAGTAACCAAGAATGATCCCATGGAAACTCGCCACCAGACCGAACAGACCGATCCAGACCAGCATGTGCATCCAGGTCGAATTGTTGCCGACCACGGCTTTCATCGCCTGAGGCAGCGGGTCGTTGATGTTCGACAGTTGGCGCCAGTCGCCCACGCCGCCGGCCATCACCATCACGCCGATCGCGAGGAACACCAGGGTCAGAATGCCGCTGACGTAGGCTTTGGGAATCGTGCGTTTCGGGTCCTTGGCTTCTTCAGCTGCCATTGCCGCGCCTTCAATGGCGAGGAAAAACCAGATCGCAAACGGGATCGCCGCAAAGATGCCGGGAATCGAGGCCATGGTGAAGTCGTTGGAGCCCGACCAGCCGTTGAGCACGAAGTTGCTGAAACTGAAGCCCGGCGCGACCACGCCCATGAACACCAGCAGTTCGGCGACGGCCAGGACGGTGACCACCAGTTCAAACGTCGCGGCAATGCTGACGCCGAGGATATTCAGGGTCATGAACACAAAATAGGCGCCAACGGCTGCAATCTTGGGATCAAGCTCCGGGTATTGCACGTTCAGATAGGCGCCGATGGCCATCGCAATGGCTGGGGGCGCAAAGACGAACTCGATCAGGGTGGCGATGCCGGCGATGAGTCCGCCTTTTTCGCCAAAGGCCCGTCGGCTATAGGCAAACGGCCCGCCCGCGTGGGGAATGGCGGTGGTCAATTCGGTGAAACTGAAGATGAAACAGGTGTACATCGTCGCCACCATCAACGCGGTGACGAGGAAACCCAGGGTTCCTGCGGTGCCCCAGCCGTAACTCCAGCCGAAGTATTCGCCGGAGATCACCAGGCCGACGGCAATGCCCCATAAGTGCAGGGTGCCGAGTGTGGGTTTGAGCTGTGTGGAAGAAGTCATAAGTCCTCGCTGTCTTTTTTATTGTTTGATCTGTTGGACTTTCGGGGGCTGCTTTTACTGTAAGTCGGGCACGCAAAGCCCGTGCCAGAGCGGCAGGGCTATGATTTGCGGTGTGTTTGAGGGCGCTATCGCCAGCAAGCCGTTTCCTGCAGGACTGCGCAAACCTGTAGGAGCCGGCTTGCTGGCGATGGCCGTTAACGCGGTATCGCGTCGGGTTAGAAGAACCCCAACGGATTGATGTCGTAGCTCACCAGCAGGTTTTTGGTCTGCTGATAGTGATCGAGCATCATCTTGTGGGTTTCACGACCGACACCGGACTTTTTGTAACCGCCGAACGCGGCATGCGCCGGGTACAGGTGGTAGCAGTTGGTCCACACGCGACCGGCCTTGATGGCGCGGCCCATGCGATAGGCGCGGTTGATGTCGCGGGTCCAGAGGCCGGCACCCAGGCCGAACTCGGTGTCGTTGGCGATGGCCAGGGCTTCGGCTTCGTCCTTGAACGTGGTGATGCTCACCACCGGGCCAAAGATTTCTTCCTGGAACACGCGCATTTTGTTGGTGCCCTTGAGCAGCGTCGGCTGGATGTAATACCCGCTCGCCAGGTTGCCCTCGAGTTTTTCCACCTTGCCACCGGTCAACAATTCGGCGCCTTCGCCCTTGGCGATTTCCAGGTACGAAAGGATTTTGTCGAACTGTTGCTCGGACGCCTGGGCGCCGACCATGGTGTCGGTGTCCAGCGGGTCGCCACGTTTGATTTGCAGGACTTTCTTCATCACCACTTTCATGAAGTCGTCGTAGATCGACTCTTGCACCAGTGCGCGAGACGGGCAGGTGCAGACTTCGCCCTGGTTGAAGAACGCGAGCACCAGGCCTTCGGCGGCTTTTTCGATGAAGGTTTCTTCGGCTTGCATGATGTCGGCGAAGAAGATGTTCGGCGATTTGCCACCCAGCTCCACGGTGGACGGAATGATGTTTTCGGCGGCGCATTTCATGATGTGCGAGCCGACCGGGGTCGAGCCGGTGAAGGCGATCTTGGCGATGCGTTTGCTGGTGGCCAGGGCTTCGCCGGCTTCTTTGCCGAAGCCTTGCACCACGTTCAGCACGCCCGGCGGCAGCAGGTCGCCGATCAGCTCCATCAGCACGGTAATGCCCAGCGGGGTTTGCTCGGCAGGCTTGAGCACCACGCAGTTACCGGCAGCCAGGGCCGGTGCGAGTTTCCACGCGGCCATCAGGATCGGGAAGTTCCACGGAATGATCTGCCCGACCACGCCCAGTGGTTCATGGATGTGATAGGCCACGGTGTTGCCATCGATCTCGGCGGCACTGCCTTCCTGGGCGCGGATGCAACCGGCGAAGTAGCGGAAATGGTCCGCGGCCAATGGGATGTCGGCGTTGAGCGTTTCACGTACGGCTTTGCCGTTGTCCCAGGATTCGGTGATTGCCAGGACTTCCAGGTTCTGTTCGATGCGGTCGGCGATTTTCAGCAGCACCAGCGAGCGAGCCTGGGCGGACGTGGCGCCCCAGGCGTCGGCAGCGGCGTGGGCAGCGTCCAGGGCCTTGTCGATGTCTTCGGCCGTGGAGCGCGGGAATTCGGCAATCGGTTGGCCATTCACTGGCGAGGTATTGGTGAAGTACTGACCTTTGACAGGCGCGACGAACTCGCCGCCGATGTAGTTACCGTATTTGCTCTTGAACGAAACGATAGCGCCTTCAGTACCGGGGTGAGCGTAACGCATAGTGATTTCTCCTTGGCTTTTGTGCTTATAAGGGAGAGCGCATGTGCGCTTGCTATAAGCGTAGAGCAAAGGTCGGGCCACTGCCCTGCAGGTCAGGCAAATCAAGGTCTTGCGCGTTTTTTGTCGGACAGGCGGGCGGCGTCTGTGGCGCTTTCGGTACGGTGCCTGGGACACTTTGTACCGCTTGTGGCACAACCTGTGACCGGGCGGTCTTGCCAGCATTGCAATGAAGGCCAGGCTGGAGGATGCTCGGCACAACCCTTGTAGGAGCTGTCGAGTGAAACGAGGCGGCGATCTTTTGATTTTGCTTTAAGGGACAAGATAAAAGATCGCCGCCTCGTTTCACTCGACAGCTCCTGTAGGGGCGGTGTAAACCGCTCGGGGAGAACAATAAGAAATGCACGACAACCATTTGAGTCGCCATGCCCAGCAAGTGCTGACCGTGACCCAGGGTAAATCCCACCTGCACGGTCCCGGCAGCGATCCGTCCATTGCCCGGTCCTGGCTGCGTTGTCTTGAGGACTACCACCTCGACCCGGCCCTGACCATGGCGCCAACGGTGCTGGAGCATGGCCGCGTCCTTGAAAGTCGCGAACGCCTGCAGCAAGTGCTGCACATCGCCGGCAACGAAATGAGCAGCCTGCATCAACAGCTTTCCGGCGCCGGTCATGCCGTGCTGCTGACCGATGCGCGCGGGGTGATCCTCAACTGCGTGACCGCGCCCGCCGAGCGCAAGATTTTCGAGCGCGCCGGCCTCTGGCTCGGTGCCGACTGGAGTGAGGCCTGCGAAGGCACCAACGGCATTGGCACCTGCCTGGTTGAGCGCCAGTCGCTGACCATCCATCAGGACGAACACTTTCGCGGCCGCCACACCGGCCTGACCTGCTCGGCGAGCCCGGTGTTCGACCCGCATGGCGAACTGTTGGCGGTGCTCGACGTGTCCTCGGCGCGTCACGAAGTCTCGCGACAAAGCCAGTTCCACACCATGGCGCTGGTCAATCTGTCGGCGAAGATGATCGAAAGCTGCTATTTCCTGCGTTACTTCGACAATCAATGGTTGCTGCGTTTTCACCTGCAGGCCGAATCCGTCGGGTTATTCAGCGAAGGGTTGCTGGCGTTCGACGGGGAAGGGCGGATCTGTGCCGTCAACCAGAGTGCGCTCAACCTGCTGGGGCATGTTCGCGGCGGACTGCTGGGTAAACCGGTCGAAGCGTTTTTCGACTGCTCGCTGGACGAGTTGCTGGGCCGCGCGAGTGTGAATGCCAGTGCCAGTTGGCCGCTGCGCACCCGTGACGGGCGAAGTCTGTTCGCCGTATTGCGCGGTCAGCCGCGCAGCATTCCAGTGCCCGTGGCACCCGCTGCGGTGATTGCCGGGCCGTCGCGGTTGTCGGGCATTTGTCTGGGCGATGCTGGGTTGCAGGAAGATTTTCGCAAGTCCCTTCGCGTCTTCGAGCGGGACGTGCCGCTGTTGATCAACGGCGAAACCGGGTCGGGCAAAGAAGCCTTTGCCAAAGCGGTGCATCAGGCCAGTCAACGGGCGGAAAAGGCCTTCGTCGCGCTCAATTGCGCGGCTATCCCCGAAAGCCTGATCGAGAGCGAACTGTTCGGTTATCGCGGCGGCAGCTTTACCGGTGCGCGCAAGGAAGGCATGCGCGGCAAGTTGCAGCAGGCCGATGGCGGGACGTTGTTTCTGGATGAAATCGGCGACATGCCGCTGGCATTGCAGACCCGGCTGTTAAGAGTGCTCGAAGACCGGCAAGTGGTGCCGATTGGCGGGGAACCGGAGTCGGTCAACGTGCGGATCATCAGCGCCACTCACCGTAATTTGCTGGAGCGGGTGCAGGATGGCAGCTTCCGCGAGGATTTGTACTACCGGCTCAACGGCCTGGAGATCGCACTGCCGGCGTTGCGCGAGCGCAGTGACAAATCGCAGTTGCTCGATTTTCTGCTGGCGGAAGAGGCGGGCGGGGAGACGGTTCTGATTGATGAGCCGGCACGCCAGGCGTTGCTGGGTTTTACCTGGCCCGGAAATGTGCGGCAGTTGCGCAATGTGCTGCGCACGTTGGCGGCGTTGTGTGATGGCGGGCGGATCGGGCTGGAGGATTTGCCGGCGATGATTCGTCAGGCGCGACCGGCGCCGGTTGTTGCTGTTGAACAGCCTTGCGAACATCCCCTGGATGATGCCGAGCGGCTGGCATTGTTGAATGCACTGGAGCAAACCCGTTGGCATATGACCCATACCGCGGAGCAACTTGGCGTTAGCCGCAATACCCTCTACAGGAAACTGCGTAAACACGGGATCGCCCGGTAAAGCGCGTTGCCGCCATTGGCGAGCAAGCCCGCTCCCACATTTAATCTCTGTTGCTCACCAATGTTGTGTACACAGGAGAGCCAATGTGGGAACGGGCTTGCTCGCGAAGGCGTCTTCAGATCCGAAACACAAGGTGCGATTTTCGCCTCCCTACGCTAACCTGCGGCCATGTTTTACGAGGTCGACTATGCACATTCATATTCTTGGTATCTGCGGCACTTTCATGGGTTCGATGGCGGTTCTGGCCAAAGAGCTGGGCCATCACGTGACCGGCTCCGATGCCAACGTCTATCCGCCGATGAGCACTCAGCTTGAGGCTCAGGGCATTCAGTTGACCCAGGGTTACGACCCGGCGCAACTCGATCCGGCCCCGGACCTGGTGGTCATCGGCAACGCCATGTCCCGCGGTAACCCGGCTGTGGAATACGTGCTGAACAAAGGCTTGCCGTACGTTTCCGGCCCGCAGTGGCTGGCCGATCACGTGCTGCAAGGTCGCTGGGTACTCGCCGTCGCCGGCACGCACGGCAAAACCACCACCAGCAGCATGCTCGCCTGGGTGCTGGAACACGCGGGCATGAGCCCTGGTTTCCTGATCGGCGGCGTTCCGCAGAATTTCTCGGTGTCGGCGCGTCTGGGCGGCACGCCGTTCTTCGTGATCGAAGCTGACGAATACGACAGTGCGTTCTTCGATAAACGCTCCAAGTTCGTTCACTACCGCCCGCGCACGGCGATCCTGAACAACCTGGAGTTCGATCACGCCGACATCTTCCCCGATCTGCCCGCAATCGAGCGACAGTTCCACCATTTGGTGCGCACGATCCCGAGCGAAGGTCTGGTGATCCACCCGACCACCGAGCCGGCTTTGCAGCGTGTGATCGAGATGGGCCGCTGGACTCCGGTGCAAACCACCGGCGCGGGCGGTCAGTGGCAGGTCAAGTTGCTGAGTGAAGACGGTTCGAAATTCGAAGTGATGTTTGAAGGTGTCGCTCAAGGCGTGGTCGAGTGGGACATGACCGGTCAGCACAACGTCGCCAACGCCTTGGCCACCTTGGCGGCGGCGCGGCATGTCGGTGTTGTGCCGTCCATGGGCATTGCGGCATTGAGCGCGTTCAAAAGCGTGAAGCGCCGGATGGAGAAAGTCGCAGAAGTCCGTGGCATTACCATCTACGACGACTTCGCTCACCACCCGACGGCCATCGCCACGACCCTCGACGGTCTGCGTAAACGCATTGGCGACGCGCCGTTGATCGCCATCATCGAGCCGCGCTCCAACTCCATGAAACTCGGCGCTCACCGTGATGGTTTGCCGGAAAGCGTGGTCGATGCCGATCAGGTGATCTGGTATGCACCGGCCAACCTCGGCTGGGACCTGGGCGCTACCGCGGCGCTGTGCACGGTGCCGTCGATTGTCAGCGATTCCCTGGAAGGCATTATCGAGCGTGTGAAAAGCCAGGCTCAGCCCGGCACTCACGTGGTGATCATGAGCAACGGCGGCTTCGGCGGCCTGCACGGCAAACTCGCCGAGGCGCTTAAATGAACAACGGCCCGGAACGCATCACGTTGGCGATGACCGGCGCTTCGGGCGCCCAGTACGGTTTGCGCCTGCTGGACTGCCTGATCCGCGAAGATCGCGAGGTGCACTTCCTGATCTCCAAGGCTGCGCAGCTGGTGATGGCCACTGAAACTGACGTTACGTTACCGCCGAAAACCCAGATGATGCAGGCCTTCCTCACGGAATACACCGGCGCTGCCGCCGGGCAGATTCGGGTGTACGGCAAGGAAGACTGGATGTCGCCGGTGGCTTCGGGCTCCGGCGCGCCGTCGGCGATGGTGGTGGTGCCGTGTTCGACTGGCACGCTGTCGGCCATTGCGACCGGTGCCTGTAACAACCTGATCGAACGGGCCGCTGACGTCACGCTGAAGGAACGTCGCCAGCTGATCCTGGTGCCGCGCGAAGCTCCGTATTCGAGCATTCATCTGGAGCACATGCTCAAGTTGTCGAATATGGGCGTGACGATCCTGCCGGCGTCGCCAGGCTTCTATCATCAGCCGCAAACCATCGATGACCTGATCGACTTCGTCGTGGCGCGGATTCTCAACCTGCTGAACATCCCGCAAGACATGCTGCCGCGGTGGGGCGAACACCATCTGACCAGCGATGAATAAGCTGCTGATGATCGTGCTGGCGCTGCAACTGACGGGGTGCGCCACGGTGCGCACGCTGGATGCTGCAAAGCCGGGTGCGCCGGTGGTGTATGCGGGAACGCGGCTGGATTTATATGCCATGAACGGCGGTTGCTGCGCCATGGATCGTTTTGGTGCAGAGGCACCGAGCTATCCTGGCGTTGATCTGCCGGCCAGCGCCTTGCTGGATACGCTGTTGTTGCCGTTGTCGGTGTTGACGGTGATCGGCGTGAGTTTTCAGGCGACCGGCGGGTTGTAGTGTTCGGCTGTAGATCGGTGTTGCGCCATTCGCGAGCAAGCCCGCTCCCACATTAGACCGAGTTGTCCAGGCGAACTCGGTCTAATGTGGGAGCGGGCTTGCTCGCGAAGGCATCCTCTCTGGCGCTAGAGATCTATTTGCCTAACTTGCGCAACTCATCCGACTCAACAATCCGCACCCCATCCTGCTCCTCCAGCGCCAGCCGCCACATCGCGCGAGCCAGTTGGCAGGCTTCGATGCCGTGGTACTTGCCCGGGATCAGGCGGGACAACGGACCGGCGAACAGCTCGGCCGGCCGTGGCTCGATACGATCGCCCAGCAACACCGAAGGTCGGCAAATGGTCAGCTGCGGCCAGTTTTGCGCGCGCAATGCGTACTCCATCTCGCCTTTGACCCGGTTGTAGAAAATCGAGGACCTCCGATCGGCCCCCAGGGCGCTGATCACGATCAAGTGCCGCGCGCCCATTTCCCGCGCGCGTTTGGCGAAAGCCACCACCATGTCGAGATCGACCGCGCGAAACGCCTCTTCCGAGCCTGCCTGTTTGATCGTGGTGCCGAGACAGCAGTAAGCGATGTCGACGCGACCGTTCAGTTGCGGCAGGAACTCCGCCGGTTCGCCGACCGGGTTTTCCAGATGGGGGTGCTTGGCCAGCGGCCGACGTGAGGGGGCTAATACACGCGTGATCGTGGGCTCGTTGAGCAGGCGATCAAGCAAATGTTCACCCGTCAGACCGGTAGCTCCGGCAAGCAGTACATGCTGAGGCGTCAAGTACATAGTGTTTCCCCCTTGATACTGATCAGCTTAGTTGCTCTTTGCATCCTTGTTGCTGATAGAGACACTTTGTAGCGCTTTTCGTGCCTGCTGTTTGCGTAACAGCTGCCAGTGGGAGAGAACGGTTTTAGGCGCCCAGATCTGCGGTTCAGAGGCTTCGAAGCTGTCGGCCAGTTCCCGCTCGGCCACGGTGGCCTTGGCCAGCTTGAAGGCTTGTTCCAGGTCGTCGGTCTGATTCAGGGCCTGGGCGAACAGGGCATCGCCGAAGTACGTGAAGTTGGCTTCTTCCGTGCAACCGAAGGACACGCGGTCGGCGCGTGCGGCCGTCATGATCAGCGTGCGCTCGTCCTTGAGGGCGGGGATGAAACCACCGGAGTAGCAAGACGAAATCACGATGATCTTGTCGCGGTTTTTCAGCGGTGCGAGCACGGCAGCGAGTTCATCGGCCGGCAAGTCGGCCAGTTCCATGCGCGGCTGGTCGAGCACGAATTCGTGTTCGCTGGTGCCGTGGCTGGTCAGGTAGATGAAGATCAAGTCTTCCGGGCCGCTGCGTTCGGCCAGCGTCAGCGCAGCGCGGCGCAGGTTTTCCCGGGTGGCCATCGGCCGATCGACGAGATGGTCGCGATGGTTCACCAGACGAATCTGGCCGAACGCACCGAAGCGGCTGGTGAGCATGTTGCTGACGTAATCGGATTCGCGCAGGAACACGCTCTGCTTGCCGTCACCGCCGAGGGTCAGGGTGTACAACTCTATCGCCGGGGTCGAGGCCGGCACATTGGCCAGTGCATCTTCGAGCAAGCGCCCTTGAGCCAGCAGGCCGAGTTCGAGGCTGTCGGGCAGCAGTTTGCCGTCGGCATCGCGCACTCGCTGGCCATTGACCCAGGTGCCGCTCTGCACGGTGCCATCGGTCAACACCAGCGTGCCACGACCTTGATAGCTGTCGCCGTCGAACTGGCCGATGTAGAAGCTGCCGTCGGGCAGGTTCAGCCGGCCCTGACCGGTGAAGCGCCAGTCGCTGAACTGACCGATGTAGTGGCTGCCGTCGGCGCCGATCAACTCGCCCTTGCCGTTCAGCGAACCTTCCTTGAATTGGCCCAGCCAGACATCGCCGTCGGCATTCTCGTAGCGGCCCTTGCCGTGCAGTTGGTTGTTCTTGAAGCCGCCGACATAGATGTCGCCTTCAGCACTGTTGAAGGTCCCGTTGCCTTCCAGCTGACCGTCCTTGAAATGTCCGGTGAACTGATTGCCGCTGGCATCGCCGCGCTGGCCTTCGCCATTGGGCTTGCCGTGGGCGAACTGACCTTGATACGAGCTGCCGTCTTCGAGTTCCAGACGTCCGAGCCCCGAATATTGATCGGCCTTGAATTCGCCGCGGTAAGTCATGCCGTTTTCTTTGAGGGTGCCTTCGCCTTCGCGTCGACCTGCCTTGAAGCCACCGGTGTAGCTGCTGCCGCTGGTGGTCAGTGTGCCCTGGCCGTCGAACAGCCCCAGGTTGAAATTGCCGCGATACACTTCGCCGTTGCTGCCGTGCCATTCGCCCGGGCCATGCCATTGGCCCTTGTCGAAACTGCCGGCGTACCAGCTGCCATTCGGGTAATCGACGCGGCCCTGGCCTTGCAGCAATCCGTTGACCAGGTCACCGCGATAGCGTCCGCCGTCCGGCAGGCGGGCGTCGGGAGGCAACAGCGATTCGCCGTCACCGCATGCGGTGAGCAACAGGGTCAGTGCTAGAAGTGCAAGTGGGCGCATAGCGGGATCCGGTCAATTAGGCGACCGAGTATGCCGCAGCTCTATGACCTTATATAGAGAGGGAAAGACAGAGGTCGCGAAACAGCGTGAGCTGCTTCGCATCCGGGTGGGTTTACACGAAGCAGAGCGACAGCGGCTCGGCGATATAGGCCGGTTTGTCCGAACCTTCGATCTCGAGCGTGGCGGTAGCTTTGAGCAGCCATTGGCCGGGTTTCTTTTCGGTGACTTCGTTCATGTCGACCTTGAGGCGAACCCTGGAATTGACCTTCACTGGCTGGATGAAACGAACGCTGTCCAGGCCATAGTTGACCACCATCTTGGCCCCTTCAGGCAGGATCAGGATGTCCTCCATCAGTTTGGGGATCAGCGACAGCGACAGGAAACCGTGTGCAATGGTGCTGCCAAATGGCGTTTGCGCGGCTTTGACCGGGTCGACGTGGATGAACTGATAGTCCCCTGTGGCTTCGGCGAACAGGTTGATGCGCTCCTGGTCGATGGTAAGCCATTCGGAACGTCCAAGTTCCTTGCCGACATAATCTTTGAGCTCTGCAACGGGAACATAGGGCATTGAGACTCTCCTTGGGTTCATCGGTTTTATAGTTTTGAGGTGGGGGGATTTGACCTCCCGGATTACCACTTTAGATCAACATGGCAAATTGCTCCGGTCAACTGACCATGCTTTTGGCGAATGCCGGTCCATAGCGTTGGCATGCTTATAATGCCGGGCGCGAATTTGCAGGGGAGAGGACGGATGTTGTTACGTGGCCTGACCTGGCTGGTGTTGTTCCAATTGCTGGGCACAGCCATCAACCATTTGTTTTTGCCGGTGCTGCCGGGGCCGATTATTGGCCTGCTGCTTCTGCTGGTGTACTTGATCTGTCGTGGCCAGGTGGGCGAGCCGCTGAACCTTGCCGCGAGTAGCTTGCTGCGTTACCTGCCGTTGCTGCTGGTGCCGCCGGCCGTGGGCGTGATGGTTTATGCAAAGGATATTGCTGCGGACTTCTGGGCCATTGTGGGCGCGCTGGTGTTGTCGCTGCTGTTGTCCATGGCCTTCGCCGGTGTGCTGATGCAGCGCATGGTCAAGCGCCACGCGCACCGCGAGGACTCACAATGATTTTTGACTGGCAAGGCGCCTGGGCGTCGGTGATTCATCATCCGTTGTTCGGCATCGGCATCACCCTTGGCGCTTATCAACTGGTGCTGGCGGCGTTCGAGAAAACCCGCTGGATCTTTCTGCAGCCGGTGCTGGTCTCCATGTTGCTGGTGATCGGCGTTTTGGTGGGCTGCGGCCTGACCTACGCCGAGTATCGCAAAAGCACCGAGATCCTCAGTATTTTGCTCGGCCCGGCCACGGTCGCGCTGGCGGTGCCGCTTTACCTCAATCTGCGACGGATCCGGCAGTTGTTCTGGCCGATATTTACTACGCTGGTGATAGGTGGTGTGGTCGCCACCGGTATGGGCGTGTTGCTGGGCTGGTCGTTCGGTGCCGAACACATGATCCTGATGACCATGGCGCCGAAGTCGGTGACGTCGCCGATTGCCATGTTGGTGGCCGAGCAGATTGGTGGTGTCGCGGCGCTGGCGGCGGTGTTTGTGTTGATCACCGGTGTGATCGGAGCGATCTTTGGGCCGAGCCTGCTGAATCGGCTCGGTGTTCACAGTCCCGAGGCGCGCGGCATGGCGTTGGGCATGACCGCTCATGCGGTCGGCACCGCGGTGGCCATGCAGGAAAGTGAAGAATGTGGCGCCTTCGCGGCGCTGGCAATGAGTCTGATGGGCGTGGCCACGGCGGTGTTCCTGCCGTTGGCGGTGTCGATGGTGGTGTAAGGAAATGTCTATGAGCTTGCCGCTTTTCCCGCTGAACACGGTGCTGTTTCCTGGCTGCATCCTCGACTTGCAGATCTTCGAGGCGCGCTACCTGGACATGATCAGCCGCTGCATGAAACAGGACGGCGGTTTCGGCGTGGTGTGCATTCTTGATGGCGAAGAAGTCGGCATCGCTCCGGCGGGCTATGCGCTGGTCGGCTGTGAAGCGCTGATTACCGACTTCAAGCAGCAGGACAATGGTCTGCTGGGCATTCGAGTGCAGGGCGGGCGGCGTTTTCACGTGTTGCGCACCGAGGTCCAGCGCGATCAGTTGACCGTTGCCGAGGTCGAGTGGCTGGAAGACGAGCCCGAGCAGCCGTTGCAGGATGAAGACGCCGATCTCGTTGCGCTGCTCAAGGCCCTGGCCGAGCACCCGATGGTCGAAGCGTTGAACATGGGCACTGAAGCGACCGGGCAGCAATCACTGGCCAATCAGTTGGCGTACCTGTTGCCGTTCGCCGAGGTGGACAAGATCGACCTGCTGCAACTCGACGATCCGCAGCAGCGCCTGGATGCGATTCAGGCGCTGCTGGATGAGTTGCAGGGTGAGTTGTTCGCCTGACGAATGCTGAAAGATCGCCGCCTGCGGCAGCTCCTACAGATGTATGCCTTACCCGGCTGCGATCTTTTGACCTTCAATAGGCATACCGCAACATCGCATGCGGTAAATGCCGCAACGCAAAGAACCCGAACAGCGCCACCATCGTCGGCAACACCAGCCACCAGATCCTGGGTGGCATGGCGCTGAGCGGTGTCTTGAGCTGACTCAAGCCCAGGCTCGCCGCACAGACACACGCCGCCAGCATCGCGCCGGCCAGCACATCCGTTGGCCAATGCGCACCCAGATAGACGCGTGACAACGCAATCGCCAGCGCCGGAAGGCAACCCACCAGCAACCAGGTCAGGCGCATCCGCGGTGGTTGTCCGCGACCGGCCAGAACGGCGAGGGTCAGAAACAGCGCGAAGGACCCCGACGCGTGACCGCTGGGCATGCTGTAGCTCACCAGCGGATCACTTAAAACCTCCGGTCGTACGCGGGCGAAAAACTGTTTGGTGAAGGTGTTGCCGAGTGCGGTGACGAGCAGGGTGCTGCCTGCGAAAACCGCCTGTCGCCATTGCCGGGTCAACAGCAGCAAAGCGGTCAGCAGGGCGCTGAACAGCAGCATGTTGCGGAATTCGCCGATCAGCGTGAAGGTGACGGCGACTTCATCGAGCGTCGGGCTGCGATGCTCCTGCACCAGGGTCATCACACCCTGATCGAGGGCGGTGAGGTGCGGGTAGCCGATAAACAGTCCCGCCAGGATCAGTAAGCTCATGCCGCTGATCAATATTGTCGCTTTGCGATGACGGCGCAGGCTGCTGGTCGCGCTCAAGCCAAGCATCACCGCGATGCTGCCGGCGACGATCCCGGCTTCAGGCCAGAAACCTTCCGGCAGCGGCAAACGGATCGCTGCGCCCGTGGCCCAGCCGGGCAGCAGGTAGGCGACGCTCCAACCGGCCGCGGCCAGGAGGCTGACGGCGACGAAGCGCGGGAAGGGCATGTCGAACATTCCGGCGACCATCGGCAGCATTGGCCGCAACGGCCCGATGAAACGCCCGACCAAAAGACTGGCAATGCCATAGCGCTGGAAGTAGGCCTCGGCGCCGGCGATCCATTCCGGGTGGTGGCGCAGGCCGGGCAGGCGCCGGATGTTCTGGTGGAAATGTCGCCCCACAAAGTAGGAAAGGATATCGCCCAGCACGCCGGCGACGAATCCCAGCAACAGTGTTTCGCTCAACGACAGCGCGCCGCTGCCTGCCAGCACTGCGACGGCAAACAGCAACACCGTGCCGGGCACGATCAGTCCGGCAATCGCCAGGCACTCCACGAAGGCCACAATGAATACTGCCGCGGCCAGCCACTGCGGATTTGCCGCCAGCCATCCGGTCACGCTATCGAGCCATGGGCCCATAAAAACAACTCCCCTCGATGTTCATTAGTTCAAACACAATCTTCAAGCACTACAGAACCCCTGTGGGAGCGACCTGTGGCGAGGGGGCTTGCCCCCGTTTGAGTGCGTAGCACTCACAAAATCTTTGGCGCATCGGCAATTTGGGGGCCGTTTCGCAGCCCAACGGGGGCAAGCCCCCTCGCCACACAAGCTCGCTCCTACAGGAGGGTTTTCATTGTTCAAGTCAGCAAAAAATAATCGCGACCTTCGACCTGTCCCCGTCGCAGCGGGTTCCGCGTGCAATACGGCGCGTAAGCCGCGTCGACGAAGCGATACATCAAGTGTTCGTCACGCCCATGGGGAATGCCCAGGCGCGTGGTTTGAATGATGTGGCCAGGTGCCGGACCAACATCCTCCACCAGCAGCACTTCATGATCGAAGCGCTTCGCGTCCCAGACCGGCACCTTCAAACCCAGAGCCTTGCACAGCAGCGTTTGCCCGGCGCAAAGCTTTTGCGAAGGACGAGGCCGGCCCTGGGCATCAGGATTGTTCAGCAGCATCTGCGCCAGGCTCGCCGGCCCGCTCAACTCATCGACCCATGGATACGCGGATTTGATCAAAACGGCATTGCCCGGACCTTGAGCGCTGAAATTCAGGGAGTCGCCGCCCCGGGCGTAATACATATAGATGTGGCCGCCATCCAGAAACAAAGCCTTACGCTTTTCTGTGTAGCCGAGCGAGGCATGGCTGCCTTTTTCTTCGAAGTAATACGCTTCGGTCTCGATGATCCGGGCACTGAGCCACAGTTCGCCGACCCGGTGACGGATGACTTTACCGAGTAAATCCCGGGCCAGTGTCTGGGCGTCTCGGTCGAAAAACGCGTCCGGGAGCCCCTTGGGCAGGCCCGCGGCGGACGCACGAACAGTCAGGTTGGTCATGATGAACGGTGTTTATCAGGGCTGATTGAGTCGTGATGATAACAATTTGCAGCTTAATCCCGGCTGAACGTCGGCAAATTGCCCTCCATTTCGACCATCCGCCCGTCACCGCTGTTAGTCGGGGGACGCGACAGCTATAATCTGCCGCTTTACTCTTTACCAAGACCTTAGCAAAGACCATCACAGACCATGACTGAGTCCGTTCTCGACTACATGACCCGCCTGGGTCGCGCCGCCCGCGAAGCGTCGCGCATCATCGGCCGTGCCAGCACCGCGCAGAAAAACCGCGCCCTGCAGGCGGCTGCGAATGCGCTGGACGCTGCACGTGCCGAGCTGGCGGCCGCCAATGAGCTGGATCTGGCCGCCGGTCGCGCCAATGGTCTTGAACCCGCGCTGCTGGAACGTCTGGCACTGACCCCGGAGCGCATCGACGGCATGATCGTCGGTCTGCGACAGGTGGCAGCC
Organism: Pseudomonas sp. SJZ080; assembly: GCF_007828295.1. Classification (NCBI taxonomy): domain Bacteria; kingdom Pseudomonadati; phylum Pseudomonadota; class Gammaproteobacteria; order Pseudomonadales; family Pseudomonadaceae; genus Pseudomonas; species Pseudomonas sp. SJZ080. The sequence continues at coordinate 34,178 of NZ_VIUK01000031.1, read as the reverse complement.
TTGCCTGACCCGGTCGGTGCCATTCGCGACATGAGTTTCCGTCCGTCGGGGATTCAGGTCGGCAAGATGCGCGTGCCGCTGGGCGTGATCGGGATCATCTACGAATCCCGGCCCAACGTGACCATCGATGCTGCCAGCCTGTGCCTGAAGTCGGGCAATGCGACCATCCTGCGGGGCGGTTCCGAGGCGATCAATTCCAACCGTGCCATCGCCGCCTGCATCCAGCGCGGTCTGGCCGAGGCCGATTTGCCGGCCGCTGTGGTTCAAGTGGTCGAAACCACTGACCGTGCCGCCGTGGGCGCGCTGATTACCATGCCTGAATACGTCGATGTCATCGTGCCCCGTGGCGGCCGCGGCCTGATCGAGCGCGTCAGCCGTGACGCGCGCGTTCCGGTCATCAAGCATCTGGACGGCATCTGCCACGTTTACGTCAGTGCGCATGCCGATCTACCGAAAGCCCAACGCATCGCCTTCAATGCCAAGACTTACCGTTATGGCATCTGCGGTGCGATGGAAACGCTGCTGGTGGATCAAGCCGTTGCCAAGGATTTCCTGCCGTCGATGGCTGCACAGTTCCGCGAAAAAGGCGTTGAGCTGCGTGGTTGCGATCGCACTCGGGCGATCATCGATGCCGCGCTGGCCACTGAAGAAGACTGGCACACCGAATACCTGGCGCCGATCCTCTCGATCCGAGTGGTCGACGGGCTGGACCAGGCCATCGAGCACATTAACAAGTACGGCTCCCATCACACCGATTCGATTGTCAGCGAACACCAGGGCGACACCCGGCGTTTCGTGGCTGAAGTCGATTCGTCGTCGGTGATGATCAATACGCCGACCTGCTTCGCCGATGGCTTTGAATACGGATTGGGTGCCGAGATTGGCATTTCTACTGATAAGCTGCACGCCCGCGGCCCGGTGGGTCTCGAAGGCCTGACCTGCGAGAAGTACGTCGTGGTCGGTGATGGCCAGTTGCGCGGCCAGGCGTCGGTCTGACTTGGGCGACCTTAATCCGTCGGCCCCGGTAACCGCCAGCGAACCTGTGCCTCGACGTATCGGCATGCTGGGCGGGACGTTCGACCCGGTGCACATCGGCCATTTGCGCGGTGCGCTGGAAGTCGCCGAATCGCTGGCGCTCGATGAGTTGCGACTGACGCCCAGTGCCCGGCCGCCTCATCGTGGCACGCCGCAGGTGTCGGCGAAGGACCGTCTGGCGATGGTCAAGTGCGCGGTGGCCGGTGTGGCGCCGTTGGTGGTGGACGCCCGCGAATTGCAGCGGGACAAACCGTCCTACACCATCGATACCCTGGAACTGATGCGTGCCGAACTGGCCGCTGAAGACCAGGTTTTTCTGCTTTTGGGCTGGGACGCATTTTGCGGCCTGCCCACTTGGCACCGCTGGGAGGAGTTGCTCCAGCATTGCCACATCCTGGTGCTGCAACGCCCGGATGCCGACAGCGAACCGCCGGATGCCTTGCGCAACCTGCTGGCAGCGCGCTCGGTGAGCGACCCGCTGGCCCTCAAAGGGCCGAGCGGACAGATTGCATTCGTCTGGCAGACGCCGCTCGCGGTATCCGCCACCCAGATCCGTCAACTGCTGGCCAGCGGTAAGTCGGTACGTTTCCTGGTGCCCGACGCGGTCCTGGCCTACATCGATGCGCACGGACTCTACCGTGCGCCGAACTGAATGGGAGTGCTTCAAGGCACGTGATATCAACGTGTATTGAACCACCCGAACACATGAGCAAAACGAGTTTTATATGACTGACAAAGACGTAGCTAAAGTTAAGCGCAAAGGCACATTCAAGAGCGCCCCGCTGCCAGTAGAAGCTCCAACCGGCCCTGAGCTGGTCGGCGAAGAACTGGTAAAGGTTGCCGTAGCCGCCCTGGAAGACGTCAAGGCCCAGGACATTCAGGTGATCGACGTTCGTGAAAAGCAGAGCATCACTGACTTCATGATCATCGCTACCGGTACTTCCAACCGCCAGATCGGCGCGATGCTGGACAAGGTCCGCGAGGCCGTCAAAGCCCAGGGCGTCAAGCCACTGGGTGAAGAAGGCAAGGGCGACAGCGACTGGGTCCTGCTGGATATGGACGATGTCATCGTGCACATGATGACCGCCTCGGCTCGCCAGTTCTATGACCTGGAGCGCCTGTGGGCCGGTGCAGAGCAGAGCCGTTCGGCCAGCGCTGCGCATCACAGCCCGGAAAACACCCATGAGCACTTCACCAAGCTCAACAAAGACCAGCAATAAGGGACCGCTGTGCGACTGCGACTGATCGCCGTCGGTTCACGCATGCCCAAATGGGTGGAAGAAGGCTGGCATGAATATGCCAAGCGTCTTCCGTCCGAGCTGGCGCTGGAACTGGTGGAAATACCGCTCAACACCCGTGGCAAGAACGCCGACGTGGCACGCTTCATCCGTCAGGAAGGCGAAGCCATGCTGGCCAAGGTCGGGCCGAATGAGCGCGTTGTCACCCTCGAAGTCCATGGCAAGCCCTGGAGCACCGAGCAGTTGGCGGTCGAACTCGATCGCTGGCGGCTCGACTCGCGCACGGTAAATTTCATGGTCGGCGGCCCCGAAGGGCTGGCGCCGGAAGTCTGTGCGCGGGCCGATCAGCGCTGGTCGTTATCGCCATTGACGTTGCCGCACCCGCTGGTGCGGATTCTGATAGGCGAACAGCTGTATCGTGCCTGGACAGTTCTGTCCGGCCACCCTTACCACAAGTAGTTCTGCCTCATGTCCCAGCCGATCCGCATCAAGGACCACGAAAAAGACGCCCGTCTGGTGCGTGGCCGCGTCGTGTTCGGGGCAATTGCGGTGGTGGCGCTGATCGGCGTGCTGATCGCGCGCCTGTATTTCCTGCAGGTGATCCAGTACGAGTACCACTCGACCCTGTCGGAAAACAACCGCGTCCATGTGCAGCCGATTCCGCCCACCCGTGGGCTGATCTTCGACCGCAATGGCGTGGTGGTGGCCGACAACCGGCCGAGCTTCAGCCTGAGCATGACCCGCGAGCGTTCCGGCGACTGGCAGCAAGTGCTCGATGTGATCGTCGAAGTGCTGGAGCTGACGCCCGAGGATCGGGTGATCTTCGAGAAACGCATGCGCCAGGGGCGACGGCCGTTCGAGCCGGTGCCGATCCTGTTCGAGCTGACCGAAGAGCAGATCGCGCGCATCGCCGTGAATCAGTTCCGTCTGCCAGGTGTTGAAGTGGTTGCGCAACTGGTGCGGCATTACCCGCAGGGCGCGCACTTTGCGCACTCGGTGGGTTACATGGGGCGGATCAACGAGAAAGAGCTGAAGTCCCTCGATCCGGTCAATTACAGCGGCACCCACCACATTGGCAAGACCGGTATCGAGCGCTTCTACGAGCCCGAGTTGCACGGTCAGGTGGGTTACGAAGAAGTCGAAACCAACGCGCGAGGCCGCGTATTGCGGGTGCTCAAGCGTACCGATCCGATTCCCGGCAAGGACATCGTCCTGAGCCTGGACATCAAATTGCAAGAAGCGGCGGAAGCGGCACTCGGCGGTCGCCGTGGTGCGGTGGTGGCGCTCGACCCGGCGACCGGCGAAGTGCTGGCGATGGTCAGTCAGCCGAGTTTCGACCCGAACCTGTTCGTCACCGGCATCAGCTTCAAGGCTTACTCCGAGCTGCGCGATTCCATCGACCGGCCTCTGTTTAACCGCGTGTTGCGCGGTCTGTATCCGCCGGGTTCGACCATCAAGCCGGCGGTAGCGATTGCCGGTCTGGATTCGGGCGTGGTCACGGCGTCGACCCGGGTTTTCGACCCCGGTTACTACCAGCTGCCCAACTACGATCACAAATACCGTAACTGGAACCGTACCGGTGACGGCTACGTCGACCTGGACACGGCGATCATGCGGTCCAACGACACCTACTTCTATGACCTGGCGCACAAGCTGGGGATTGATCGCCTGTCGGCCTACATGGGCAAGTTCGGTATCGGCCAGAAAGTCTCCCTGGACATGTTCGAGGAGTCGCCGGGGCTGATGCCGTCCCGCGAGTGGAAACGCGCGACCCGTCGCCAGGCCTGGTTCCCGGGCGAAACGCTGATTCTCGGGATCGGCCAGGGCTACATGCAATCCACGCCGCTGCAACTGGCCCAGGCCACGGCGCTGGTGGCTAACAAAGGCGTGTGGAACCGTCCGCACCTGGCCAAGACCGTCGAAGGCGAGCGGCCGAAGGATGACAATCCGATGCCGGACATCGTCCTGCGCGATCCGTCCGACTGGACCAAGGTCAACCATGGCATGCAGCAGGTGATGCACGGTGCTCGCGGTACCGCGCGCAAGGCATCGATCGGCGCGCAATACCGGATCGCCGGCAAAAGTGGTACGGCCCAGGTGGTCGCGATCAAGCAGGGCGAGAAGTACGATCGCTCCAAGGTTCAGGAGCGTCATCGCGACCACGCCTTGTTCGTCGGTTTCGCGCCGGCCGACAACCCGAAAATCGTGGTGTCGGTGATGGTCGAGAACGGCGAGTCCGGTTCCGGTGTCGCCGCGCCGGTGGTGCGTCAAGTCATGGACGCCTGGCTCCTGGACCAGGACGGCCGACTGAAAGCCGAATACGCCAGCCCAATCAGTGCGGAGGCTACGGCCCGTGAAGAGTAATTTCGATCGCATCCTCTCCAGTGAGGATGTGATGCGTCGCCGTGCGACGCTGTTGCAACGCATGCACATCGACGGCCCGTTGCTGATCCTGCTGCTGACCCTCGCCGCCGGCAGCCTGTTCGTGCTGTATTCGGCCAGCGGCAAGAGTTGGGATCTGCTGGCCAAGCAAGCTACCTCGTTCGGCATCGGCCTGGTGTCGATGATCGTGATAGCGCAGTTCGAACCGCGCTTCATGGCCCGCTGGGTGCCGGTCGGTTATGTGCTCGGCGTGCTGTTGCTGGTGGTGGTGGACGTCATGGGCCACAACGCCATGGGCGCCACGCGCTGGATCAACATTCCGGGGGTGATCCGCTTCCAGCCTTCGGAGTTCATGAAGATCCTGATGCCGGCGACCATCGCCTGGTATTTGTCCAAACGCACCTTGCCGCCGCAGCTCAAGCATGTGGGCGTCAGTCTGTTTCTGATTGGTTTGCCGTTCATTCTGATCGTGCGCCAGCCCGATCTCGGCACTTCGTTGCTGATTCTCGCGGGCGGTGCGTTCGTGCTGTTCATGGGTGGCCTGCGCTGGCGCTGGATTATCAGCGTGCTGGCCGCCGCCGTGCCGGTGGCCGTGGGGATGTGGTTTTTCATCATGCACGACTACCAGAAGCAGCGAATCCTGACGTTCCTCGACCCGGAAAGCGATCCGCTAGGCACCGGCTGGAACATTATCCAGTCGAAAGCGGCCATCGGCTCCGGCGGCGTCTTCGGCAAAGGCTGGCTGCTGGGCACCCAGTCGCACCTGGACTTTCTGCCGGAAAGCCACACCGACTTCATTATCGCGGTCATGGGCGAGGAGTTCGGCCTGGTCGGCATCTGCGCGCTGCTGCTGATTTACCTGCTGTTGATCGGCCGCGGGCTGGTGATTACCGCCCAGGCCCAGACATTGTTCGGCAAATTGCTCGCGGGCGCCCTTACCATGACGTTTTTTGTTTACGTTTTCGTCAACATCGGTATGGTCAGTGGCCTGTTGCCGGTTGTGGGGGTGCCGTTGCCGTTCATTAGCTACGGAGGAACTTCGCTGGTAACGCTGCTGTCAGCGTTTGGGGTTTTGATGTCGATCCATACCCATCGTAAGTGGATCGCACAAGTTTGAATAAGGTGAAGATTTCAATGCAAGTAATGCGTGGCTGGGCGACTCGAAATGCGCCATGGGTCAGCCTGGTAAGCATCCTTGGCATCGCGCAGGACGCGTTGGCCGGCGATTACGAAGGCACACCCCAGGTGGCCGAATTCGTCGGTGAAATGACCCGCGACTACGGCTTTGCCGGTGAACAGCTGATGGGCGTGTTCCGCGAAGCCGAGCGCAAGCAGACGATTCTGGACGCGATCTCGAAACCCGCCGAGCGGGTCAAGCAGTGGAACGAATATCGTCCGATGTTCATCACCGACGCGCGCATCGCCCGCGGCGTGGATTTCTGGCGACAGCACGAGGCGGTACTGGCCCGCGCCGAGCAGGAATACGGTGTGCCAGCCCAGGTCATTGTCTCGATCATCGGCGTTGAGACCTTTTTCGGCCGCAATACCGGCAATTACCGGGTGATCGACGCCTTGTCGACCCTGGGTTTCGACTATCCTCCCCGTGCCGAATTCTTCCGCAAGGAATTGCGTGAATTCCTGCTGCTGGCCCGGGAAGAACAGGTTGATCCGCTGACCCTCAAGGGCTCCTACGCCGGGGCGATGGGCCTGCCGCAGTTCATGCCGAGCAGTTTTCGCGCCTATGCGGTGGATTTCGACGGTGACGGCCACATTAATATCTGGACCAATCCCGACGATGCCATCGGCAGCGTCGCCAGTTATTTCAAGCGTCACGGCTGGGTGGCCGGTGAACCTGTGGTCAGCCGCGCCGATGTGCGTGGCGCGCAGGTCGACGAAGGTTTGACTGCCGGCATCGAGCCGACTAAAACCGTCGGGGAGTTGCGGGCGCTGGGGTGGTCAAGTCATGATGCGCTGCGCGATGATATGCCGGTCACGGCATTCCGCCTGGAAGGTGACAATGGCTCTGAATACTGGATGGGCCTGACGAATTTTTACGCAATCACGCGTTATAACCGCAGCGTGATGTACGCCATGGCGGTACATCAACTGTCTGAACAGCTGGTCCAAGCACGGGGCGTCAAGTAATGCGGGCATTGCCTATGAATAAACCCCTGAAGCTGATGGCATTCGCCGCGTTGGCAGTGCTGGTCGCCAGTTGTTCGACCAGCCGCTCGCCGACACAGAAGTCTTCTTCCACCGCCGTGCGCTCGACGCCGGGGCTGGACATCAACCGCGCCCACAAAGATGGCGCACCGTGGTGGGACGTCGACGTTTCGCGCATCCCGGATGCCACGCCAACCCTGCACACCGGTCCTTACAAGGCCAACCCGTACACCGTGCTGGGCAAGACTTACTTCCCGCTGCAGGAATCCAGGACCTACGTCGCCTCGGGCACGGCGTCCTGGTATGGCACCAAGTTCCACGGCCAGAACACCGCCAACGGCGAAGTGTATGACCTGTATGGCATGAGTGCCGCCCACAAGACCTTGCCACTGCCAAGTTACGTTCGGGTGACCAACCTGGACAACAACAAGACCGTGATCCTGCGGGTCAACGACCGCGGCCCGTTCTACTCGGACCGCATCATCGACTTGTCCTACGCAGCCGCGAAAAAACTCGGCTATGCCGAAACCGGCACTGCACGGGTCAAGGTTGAAGGCATCGATCCACAGCAATGGTGGGCCGCCAAAGGCCGTCCGGCGCCTTTGATGCTCAACGAGCCGCAAGTCGCGCAAAATACCGCGCCGACGATTACCGCTTCGGCCGGCACGGTCGAACAATGGACACCGCCGCCGCAGCAACACGCTGCGGCCGTCGTGCCCGTGCAGATCGATGCAAAAAAAAACGCTTCTGTACCAGCCTCTGGCCAGTATCTGCAGGTGGGCGCGTTCGCCAACCCGGACGCTGCAGAACTCCTGAGATCGAAGCTCAGCGGGATGGTGAGCGCTCCGGTGTTCATCAGCTCGATCGTGCGCAATCAACAGACACTGCATCGGGTGCGCCTGGGGCCGATCGGCTCGCCGGGTGAAATCCAGCAAGTGCAGAACAGTGTGCGTCTGGCCAATCTCGGTTCGCCGAGCGTGGTCACCGCCGAGTAATACGTAGTACTTGATTGACGGTTCACTTGCGGTTTCGGGGGGTGAACCTGGTTGTTGGCTCGTTGAAGAACAAAAGCCCGGCAAGGGTTCTGAGTGAACGACTGAACACGCGATGGCCCGTTAGAGGGCCATCTTGATTAGTTTTGCCCTCGGGCAGTTTCCATTAGCGATTTCGAGAGACGGATGAACATCACCACCTTTGCCAAACGCCTGTGCCTTCTAGTCCCGCTGCTCCTCTCGCCTGCGGCTTTCGCGGTCGAGATGATGCCGTCGCCGCCACAACTGGCCGCCAAAGCCTATGTGCTCATGGATGCCAGCAGCGGCAACGTGCTGGTCGAGAACAACGGTGACCAGCGTCTGCCGCCTGCCAGCCTGACCAAGCTGATGACCGCGTACATCGCGACCCTGGAAATCCGTCGTGGCCAGATCGGCGAAAACGATCCGGTGACCGTCAGCGAAAACGCGTGGCGTACCGGTGGTTCGCGGATGTTCATCAAGGTCGGCTCGCAAGTGACCGTCAGCGACCTGTTGCACGGCATCATCATTCAATCGGGCAACGACGCCAGTGTTGCGCTCGCCGAGCACATCGCCGGCAGCGAAGACGCTTTCGCCGACATGATGAACAAAACCGTGGCCGACCTGGGCATGACCAACAGCCACTTCATGAACCCGACCGGTCTGCCGAACCCTGAGCACTACTCGTCGGCTCACGACATGGCAGTGCTGGCTCGCGCGATCATCCACGAAGACCCGGCTCACTACGCGATCTACTCGCAGAAAGAGTTCTTCTGGAACGGCATCAAGCAACCTAACCGCAACCTGCTGCTGTGGCGCGACAAGACCGTCGACGGTCTGAAAACCGGCCACACTGACGAAGCTGGCTACTGCATGGTGTCTTCGGCGGTACGTGATGGCATGCGCCTGATCGCCGTGGTGTTCGGCACCAACAGCGAAGTGGCCCGCGCCTCTGAAACCCAGAAGCTGCTGACCTATGGTTTCCGTTTCTTCGAAACCCAGACCTTCTATCAGAAAGGCGCCGAGCTGGCTCAGGCCCCTGTCTGGAAAGGCAGCACCAATCAAGTCAAGGCCGGCCTGGCTCAAGACCTGACCATGACCCTGCCAAAAGGCCAGCTGAAAAAGCTCGCCGCGAGCATGACCATGAACCCGCAACTGGTTGCGCCAATCGCCAAGGGCGACGTGATCGGTAAAGTCGAAGTGAAACTGGACGACAAGGTGGTGCACAGCGCTGACCTGATCGCCCTGGACGCTGTCGAGGAGGGTGGTATCTTCCGCCGCATGTGGGATAGCATCCGTCTATTCTTCTACGGCTTGTTCAACTGAATTAGTGTGGACTCTCATGGCCCCGCTCCACTCCGGAGCGGGGCCATGTCCGTTGCCACGGCTTACGAGGCCGTTACGCCATGACAGACACCGAAGTAAACGCGCCAAAAATCGAATTCCCCTGCGCGGACTACCCGATCAAGGTGATCGGCGACACCGGCGTGGGTTTCAAGGACAAGATCATCGCGATCCTTGAGAAACACGCGACCGTTGACCACAAGACCCTGGCCGAGCGCCAGAGTACCAACGGCAAGTACACGACCATCCAGCTGCACATCATCGCCACCGGTCAAGAACAGCTGTACGACATCAACAGCGAGTTGCGGGCTACCGGTTTCGTGCACATGGTGTTGTGATGTCTGGCTCGCTGGGCTTTCGCGAGCTCGGCCAGATGGCTTACGAGCCGGTCTGGCATGCCATGCAGCGCTTCACCAACGAACGCGGCAGCGATGCCGCAGACGAGATCTGGCTGGTGGAACACCCACCGGTGTTCACCCAGGGCCAGGCCGGCAAGGCCGAGCACTTGTTGCTGCCGGGCGATATTCCGGTGGTGCAGGTCGACCGCGGTGGCCAGGTGACTTATCACGGTCCCGGTCAGTTGGTGGCCTACCTGTTGCTCGATGTACGCAAGCTCGGTTTCGGCGTGCGTGACCTGGTCACCCGCATGGAACATTGCCTGATCGAGTTGCTGGCCAGTTACGGCGTCACTGCCGCGGCCAAGCCGGATGCGCCAGGTGTCTACGTCGACGGGGCGAAGATCGCTTCCCTGGGTTTGCGGATTCGCCATGGTTGTTCCTTTCATGGCCTGGCCCTGAACGTGGACATGGACCTGGAACCGTTTCGACGGATTAATCCCTGCGGCTACGCCGGGCTGGCGATGACCCAGCTGAGCGATCACGCAGGATCGATTGAATTTGCCGAGGTAAGTGCCCGGCTGCGCGCGCAGCTCGTCAAACACCTCGACTATGCTGAGCAGACGACCCTAACGGGCGGAATCGACTGATATGACTACTGATGCAGTGCAAACCATGATCCCGACGCTGGATGTCACCGAGCGTCCGGCCCCGCGTGCCAAGGTAGAAGCCGGCGTCAAGCTGCGCGGCGCCGAGAAGGTTGCACGCATCCCGGTGAAGATCATCCCGACCACCGAACTGCCGAAGAAACCCGACTGGATCCGCGTGCGCATCCCGGTTTCCCCGGAAGTCGATCGCATCAAGGCCCTGCTGCGCAAACACAAGCTGCATAGCGTGTGCGAAGAAGCGTCCTGCCCGAACCTGGGCGAGTGCTTCTCCGGCGGCACCGCAACGTTCATGATCATGGGCGACATCTGCACCCGTCGCTGCCCGTTCTGCGACGTGGGCCACGGCCGTCCGAAACCACTGGACGTCAACGAGCCGGAAAGCCTGGCCATCGCCATTGCCGACCTGAAACTGAAATACGTGGTGATCACCTCGGTGGACCGCGACGACTTGCGTGACGGCGGTGCCCAGCACTTTGCCGACTGCATCCGCGAGATCCGCAAGCTGTCGCCGAATGTACAGCTCGAAACCCTGGTCCCGGACTACCGTGGCCGCATGGACGTCGCACTGGAAATCACCGCCGCCGAGCCGCCGGATGTGTTCAACCACAACCTGGAAACCGTGCCGCGCCTGTACAAGGCTGCGCGTCCGGGTTCGGACTACCAGTGGTCGCTGACCCTGCTGCAACGCTTCAAGCAGATGATGCCGCACATTCCGACCAAATCCGGCCTGATGCTGGGTCTGGGCGAAACTGACGAAGAAGTCATCGAAGTCATGAAGCGCATGCGCGAACACGACATCGACATGCTGACCCTGGGCCAGTACCTGCAACCGTCCCGCAGCCACTTGCCGGTGCAGCGTTTCGTGCACCCGGACACCTTCGCCTGGTTCGCCGAGGAAGGTTACAAAATGGGCTTCAAGAACGTCGCTTCCGGCCCGCTGGTACGCTCCTCGTACCACGCCGACGAGCAGGCTAAGCTGGTTAAAGCCGAGCTGATGTCGTCCTGATCACGCGGTGAGAAAAAAATGCCCGCACGGCTTCCGGCCCTGCGGGCATTTTTTCGCCTTGCCTGTGGCGATCACTGCTTTTCCTGCAACCTGTGGGGCGACAGACCCTCTTCTGTTTGTCCCCGTTCCTGACTACTGTGTGCTGAAGATTTCGCGCAGGGAGATTCATGGATGACCGTTCGACCGACTCACACACTGTTTCCACATACACCGGTGCCAGCCTTGCCCCGGGAAGGGCTGATTGGCGTCATTGCGCCCGCCGGCCCCGCGCCGCTGGACACCGACAAAGCCATTGCCTGGATGCGGGCTCGCGGTTACGCGCTGCGAATTTTTCCCGGTGTCTACGAGCAGGACGGCTACCTGGCCGGCAGCGACGATGTGCGGCTCAATGACTTGCACGCAGCCTTCGCGGACAGCGAGGTCGATGCGATCATTTGTCTGCGCGGTGGTTACGGCACACCGCGTTTGCTCGACCGCATCGATTTCGAGTTGCTGCAAAACAACGCCAAGCCGTTCATCGGCTACAGCGACATCACGGCGCTGCACCTGGCGATCAGCCGTTATGCGGGGTTCGTGACCTTTCATGGTCCGTTGCTCAATGCAGATCTGTTGGGTGACAAGCAAAAACCTACCGAGGCCTCGTTTTTCAACATGCTCAGAGGGCAGGTGAAGGCGGGCAGTGTGCTGACGCATCCGGTGGCCTACCCGTTGACCACCATCGAGCCTGGCATCGCTCACGGGCGCTTGCTGGGAGGTAATCTGGCGATGATTGCCGCGACCATGGGCACGCCTTATGAGATGGATGCCGAGGGCGTCATTCTGTTTATCGAGGACATCAACGAGCCGTTGTATCGCATCGATCGGCTGCTGACTCATTTGCGCCTGGCTGGCACGCTGGGCAAGTTGCGTGGGGTTCTGGTGGGTGATGTGGCCGGGGTTGATTCGGTTGCGCTTGAGCGATTGCTCAAGCAGACCTTTGAGCCATTGCGCATACCGGTGCTGTCGGGGTGGCGCAGCGGGCATTGCGATCCGAACCTGACGTTGCCGCTGGGGGCGTTGGTGAGGCTGGATGCGGGGAGCAAGGAGTTGGTGCTGGAGCAGGATGTGGTGGTCAGGCGTTAGCAGTTCATCGCATGACAGTCAGTCTTCGCGAGCAAGCCCGCTCCCACATTCGACCGTGTTCCATGCAAGAACGCGGTGAAATGTGGGAGCGGGCTTGCTCGCGAAGGCGGCAGTCGCCATACGGCTAATTATCGGTTGCGCAGGCCTTCGAGCAACTTGTGCGTTGGATACCCATCCGCCGGCCAGCCAAACGACTGTTGCGCACTGCGGATCGCCTTGCGGGTGTTGGCACCAATGATGCCGTCGGCGGTGCCCGCATCGTATTTCTGGGCACTCAGCAGATTTTGCAGCTCGATCCGTTCGGTGCGGCTCAGCGGCAAATCATCCTTGGGCCATGTGCCGTTGATCAGGCCCCCGCCGTTGAAACGCTCGGACAACAAACTGACGGCCAGGGCGTAGGACGAGGAGTTGTTGTACTTGAGGATCGCGCGGAAGTTGTCGAGCACCAGGAACGCCGGGCCGCGATAACCCGCTGGCAGCAACAGCGCCGCGGACAAGTGCTCGGAACCCGCTGGAACCTGTCCGCCGTTAGGCAGCGTCACGCCCAGTTGCCGCCATTCGGCGACACTCTTGCGGATCGTGCCATCGGCCAACACGTAGTTGAAGCTGCCCGGGAGCTGAACTTCAAAGCCCCACGGCTGACCTTTTTGCCAGCCAGAGCTTTGCAGGTAGTGCGCGGTCGAGGCCAACGCATCGGCAGAGCTGCCCCAGATGTCGCGGCGTCCATCGCCATCGAAGTCCACGGCGTGGGTGTTGTAGGTGGTCGGGATGAACTGGGTCTGGCCCATGGCGCCCGCCCAGGAACCGAGCATCTGTTCCGGCTCGATATCGCCCTGTTGCAGGATCTGCAGGGCCGCGATCAATTGCGCATGGGCGAAGCCTGGGCGCCGGCCTTCATAAGCCAGGGTCGCCAGGGAGTTGATCACCGACTTGCTGCCCTGAAACTGACCGAAGTTGCTCTCCATGCCCCACACCGCGACCAGTGCCTGGCGATCGACTCCGTAGCGCTGCTCGATGCTTTGCAGGATGTCCGCGTACTGGTTGACCAGCGTCTGGCCTTTGCGCACACGCAGCGGCGACAGGGCACCGTCGAGGTATTCCCACACCGGGCGGGAAAATTCCGGCTGGCTGCGGTCGGCACGAATCACGCTGGTGTCCAGGCTGACATTGGCGAAGGCGCGATCAAACAGATCGGCGCGGATGCCGGCTGCCAGTGCATCCTTGCGGAAGCCCGCCTGCCATTCGGCGAAGGTCTGGGTTGGCTGGATGTCGAGGTTCTCACCGGTCGGGACCACGGGCGGAATCACCGCAGGGGCTGTCGCGACGGGAAGGGTCTGAAGCGGTTGGGCGTCGGCGGCGGTCGGTTTTTCCGCGCAGGCGACAAGCAGAACGAGGCTGGAGGCAGCTATCAATTGGCGCAGGTGCCAACGACGGGAAATACAAAAGGGCATGCACGGGTCCAGGGAGTACGAATCAGGTGCAGACCTTAACATGTTGAGCGCTGGCTTGCCTTTCAGGCCGCCAGAAAGTAAGAAGCCTCCCAGTTGTCAGACTGGAAGGCTTCGCGGCGGTAGCTGCCTTTGCCCTTGCCGGCTCGTTCCTGACGGCTGCGGAACAGTGGCTGGGCGACGATGGATTTGGCCTTGTTGGGGCCATTTTTAGATGGCTTTTTGCTCATGATGAAATCTCGCAAGTGAGTGGGTTTTGCGGGGAAATCATCTGCCGAAGTTGGGACTCTGTCTATAGGGCAAATGCAGGTGTGATGTGTAGGAAGCTGGATCAAAAGATCGCGGCCTTCGGCAGCTCCTACAAAGGCATCACATTCACCCTGCAGGAGCTGCCGAAGGCTGCGATCTTTTGATCTTACTCTGCTGGCAACGACAATCTTTGGCCAGCCATCAACAACGACAACCGACTCAAGCTCATCCACGGCGAACCCGCGGCCTGGCCTTTGATCTGGGCGTCGATCCGCTGAGCTTCGAGCAACAACTGCGCCCAGCGTTGCGCCGAGTAGCGTTGCAGGGCTTTGCTCATCAGCGGTTTGCGCTTGTCCCAGACCGGTGGTCGGGCAGAGCTGAAGGCTTTGTCCAGCGGAACGCCCTGACTGTATTGCAGGGAAATATTGGCCAGCAGACGCAGTTCACGGGCCAGGGCCCAGAGAATCACCGGCGGTTCGACCCCTTCACCGCGCAAGCCCTCGAGCATGCGCAGGGCATGCGCTGCTTCGCCGTTGAGAATCGCATCGGTCAAGCCGAAGACATCGAAGCGCGCACTGTCGGCCACCGCCGCTTGCACAGTCTCGACGGTAATCTGACCGCCTTCGGCCATCAGCTTGAGCTTTTCGATTTCCTGGGCGGCGGCCAGCAGGTTGCCTTCGACGCGCGCGGCGATCAGCTCGACGGCGTCCTGGCTGGCGGAGAGTCCGGCCTGGGACAGGCGCTGGCGGATCCAGCTCGGCAACTGGTTGGCATCCACCGGCCAGATTTGCACGAACTGGGTGTGCTGGCCTTCGACCAGTGCCTTGCCCCACTTGGTTTTCTGCGCGCTGCCGTCGAGTTTCGGCAGGCTGATCAGCAATATGGTGTCTTCAGCCGGTCGCGAGCAGTACTCGATGAACGCGGCCGCCCCTTTGTCACCGGGTTTGCCGGACGGCAGACGCAGTTCCAGCAGGCGTTTTTCGGCGAACAACGACATGCTTGCGCCGGCTTGCAGCAACGTTCCCCAGTCGAAACTGGCGTCGGCTGCGAACACCTGGCGCTCGTCGAAACCCTGTTGGCGAGCGGCTGCACGAATGGCGTCAGCGGCTTCCTGGCAGAGCAACGGGTCATCGCCACTGATGACGTAGATCGGCGCGAGAGCACCTTGCAAGTGTTTGGCGAGTTGTGCGGGGGCGAGTTTCATAAGAGAGGGCGAACGGGGCGCCTGAGCGCCCCGTAAGTCTTACTGCTGCGGGATTTCGACAGGCGACTGACGCGGCGTTTCCGCTTCAGCCTTCTGCGCGGCTTCCAGTGCCGCAGCTTCAGCCTTGGCCTTGGCCTCGGCGGTCTGTTGCAGCTGATCCAGCTGGGCTGGCGACAGTTGCTGCAAGCGCAGCATCATGCGTTGTACCAGTTCGCGACGGATCTCCTTGCGAGCATCGGTGGCTTCCTGGTCGGATCCTACCAGGTTGTTACCGTCGTGGATAAAGACCTTCTGCACTTCGAGCTTGTCACTCAGCAGGTGCAGGTTGTGCTCACCACTGATGTCGTAGCTGAGTACGGTGGTCACCTGGTACTCGCCAGTACGGCCGGCACCTGCATAGCTGAGGATGCGCTGGCTTTCCTGCTCATCGGCCAGCACCAGCTTGTATGGCGCGCCCGTGTGGATATTGACGCCGCTGCTTTCCAGCACCTGACGCAACATGGTCACGGTTTCGCCATAGGAGTTGCGTGCACTCAGGTCGAGTTCCTTGAAGGCGAGTTCATAGGTGCCAGTGCCGCGCAGCTGGAAACCGCAGGCGCTCAACAGGACCGCAAGGCCCATCACCAGCAAATTGCGTTTGATCATCTTGTTGCTCCCCTTGAAACCATGTGGGCCGACCGTGCGGCCCGAAAGGTTTTACTCGGCGCCAGGCTCACCTGGCGCCTGATCCAATTAGCTGGCGACGATATTGACCAGTTTCCCGGGCACTACGATCACTTTACGAATAGTCAGGCCATCGACAAAACGCAGCACGTTCTCGTTGACACGGGCAGCGGCTTCGACTTCTTCGCGAGTCGCGGTGGCCGGCATTTCGATCTGGCCGCGCAGCTTGCCGTTGACCTGGATGACCAGCGTCAGGCTGTCCTGCACCAGCGCGGTTTCGTCCACCACCGGCCAGCCGGCGTCGATCACCGGGTCTGCGTGACCCAGTTGATGCCACAGCTCATGGCTGATGTGCGGGGTGATCGGCGCCAGCAGCAACGTCACGGCTTCCAGGCCTTCATGAACCAGTGCGCGATCCTGTTCGGTGCCTTGCGCGGCTTTTTCCAGCACGTTCATCAGCGTCATCACCTGGGCGATGGCGGTGTTGAATTTGTGGTTCTGGCCGACGTCGTGGCTGGCCTGCTTGATAGCCAGGTGGATCGAACGGCGAACGGCTTTCTGCTCATCGTTCAGGCCGGCGACGTCCAGTTTGCCCGGCAGGCCCTGAGTGACGTGGGCTTGAGCCAGACGCCAGACGCGCTTGAGGAAGCGGTGCGAACCTTCGACGCCCGAGTCGGACCATTCCGCGCTCATGTCGGGTGGCGAGGCGAACATCATGAACAGGCGGCAGGTGTCGGCGCCGAACTGGTCAATCATCGACTGAGGGTCGACGCCGTTGTTCTTGGACTTGGCCATCTTCTCGGTGCCGCCGATTTCCACCGGCAGGCCGTCCGCGATCAGCTTGGCGCTGATGACCTTGGCCTTGCTGTCACGTTCGAGTTCGACGTCTGCCGGGTTGAACCAGGTGTAAGCGCCGTTGGCTTCGCGACGATAGTAAGTCTCGGCGATTACCATGCCCTGGGTCAGCAGGTTCTTGAACGGTTCGTTGGAGCTCACCAGGCCTTCGTCGCGCATCAGCTTGTGGAAGAAGCGCGCATACAGCAGGTGAAGAATCGCGTGTTCGATACCGCCGATGTATTGATCAACCGGCAACCAATGGTCGGCCGCCGATTTTTCCACCAGGCCACCTTCATAGTGCGGCGAGGCGTAGCGGGCGTAGTACCACGAGGACTCGACGAAGGTGTCCATGGTGTCGGTTTCACGCTTGGCCGGTGCGCCGCATTTCGGGCAACTGCACTCGTAGAACTCGGGCATGCGCGCCAATGGCGAACCTGCGCCATCCGGCACAACGTCTTCCGGCAACACCACTGGCAGCTGATCTTCCGGGACCGGTACATCACCGCAAGTGTTGCAGTGGATGATCGGGATCGGGCAGCCCCAGTACCGCTGACGGCTGATGCCCCAGTCGCGCAGGCGGAACTGGGTGCGCGAGGCGCCGAGGTTCTTCTTGATCAGCGCGACTTCAATGGCGTCGAACGCACCGGCGAAGTCGAGGCCGTCGAACTCGCCGGAGTTGATCAGCGTGCCGTGCTCGCCGTAGGCGTCCTGCCACGGCGCGGGGTTAGTATCGCCTGCGCTGGTGCGCACCACGGATTTGATCGGCAGGTTGTACTTGGTGGCGAACTCGAAATCACGCTCGTCGTGCGCCGGAACAGCCATGACCGCGCCATCGCCGTAGTGCATCAACACATAGTTGGCGACCCACACCGGGAGTTTCTCACCGGTCAGTGGGTGCTCGACGAACAGCGAGGTCGGCAGGCCTTTTTTCTCTTGAGTGGCGACGTCGGCTTCGGCGACGCTGCCGCCCTTGCATTCAGCGATGAACGCCTGCAGCTCAGGGTTGTTCTGTGCGGCCAGGGCGGCCAGGTGGTGTTCGGCGGCCACGGCAACATAGGTTGCGCCCATCAGGGTGTCCGGACGGGTGGTGAAGACTTTCAGTGCGCCGGCTTCGCCGATGGAGTCGACGTTGTACGGGAATTGCACTTCCATGCCGCGGGATTTGCCGATCCAGTTGCGCTGCATGGTCTTGACCTGTTCAGGCCAGCCGGTCAGCTCGTCGAGGCTTTCCAGCAGCTCATCCGCGTAAGCGGTGATCTTGAAGTAGTACATCGGGATTTCGCGCTTCTCGATCAGCGCGCCGGAACGCCAGCCGCGACCGTCGATCACTTGCTCGTTGGCCAGGACGGTCTGGTCGACCGGGTCCCAGTTCACGGTGCCGCTTTTCTTGTAGATCACGCCTTTTTCGAACAGGCGAGTGAACAGCCATTGTTCCCAGCGGTAGTAATCCGGCTTGCAGGTGGTCACTTCGCGGGACCAGTCCACCGCCAGGCCCAGGCTGCGCAGCTGGGTCTTCATGTAGGCGATGTTTTCGTAGGTCCACTTGGCGGGCGCTACGTTGTTCTTCATCGCGGCGTTTTCCGCCGGCATGCCGAAGGCGTCCCAACCCATGGGTTGCAGGACGTTCTTGCCTTGCATGCGCTGATAGCGGGAGATCACGTCGCCGATGGTGTAGTTGCGCACGTGCCCCATGTGTAGCTTGCCGCTGGGGTAAGGGAACATCGACAGGCAGTAGAAAGTCTCCTTGCCTGGCTGTTCACTGACTTCAAAGGACTTTTGCTCGTCCCAGAACGACTGGGCGGCGGCTTCGATTTCACGGGGCTGATATTGTTCGTGCATGGCTACTTTTGAACTGAATAGGGGTGGCCTAATCCTCTTCAATGCGACGCTGGACGGTGATCACGCCAAATCGGCGTTGCGGTGCCCAAGCGAGCTGGAAGTGGAGTTACAGGAAGCGCCGTAGCATACATGACCGCACTCTACCGAGGGAAACCCTGATTACTGCCGCGCGTCTTGCAGAAATGGCTGCGAGGGCCGTTGGTCGCGGCATCCAGCCGGTTTGTTCATGGAAGCTAAGCTCTAACTGGGGAGCGAGTCTTATCTTCAATGAGGTGAGGGATGGTTGATTCACAGCAAAATGTTACCAAGCCGGAGCTGTACGAAAGACTGATTGATCGTCTGGGAATGGCTCTGGACGCGGCAAAAACCGCTGGCCGGTTGCGTGATGAACGCCCCCTTGAGCTGGAATTGCGTGGCCTGAGCCCCGCAGAGTTTGCACTGGTCAAGGCCTATCTGGACCGCAGTGAACGTGAGACACACGGATGCTTGTCAGAAGCAGTGAAGCAACTAGACGCACCACGTTCGGCCAAGATCATCTGGCTCAAGGACAAGGCACCGGGCAGGGACGCGGTAAAGGTCCGGTCTCTGCAATTCAAGTAAGGGCACTTGAAGCCATGACGTATGGTTTTTTGAAGCATAGTCCTTTCACATTTGTTGTCGCATTGCGTCAACCCACTTAGGCTTCGGGCATCTTCAGGAGATGCTCGATGCCTTTTCGTTACTTCATAAAACAACTTCTGCTGCCGCCCGGCGTTTTGTTGCTGTTGCTGGCGCTTGCCTGGTGGTTTCGCCGATCGAGGCCGCGGCTGGCCGGGCTGTGCTTTGCGCTGGGGTTCGGTGGCTTCTGGCTGATGAGTCTGCCGGTGGTGGTGCAATGGGGCGCCAAGATGCTGGAACGGGAGCCGGCGCTGGATCGCGCTGAATGGGCGACCCTGAGTCAGCGCGCTGACGCGATCGTTGTGCTGGGGTCAGGGCGTGAGCGGGGCGACCTGGCTTGGGGCGAGGACCAGCCGACCGGTGTTGGCCTGGGGCGTCAGCGTTATGCCGCGCGACTGGCCAAGGCCTCCGGCCTGCCGATCCTCACCAGCGGCGGCCTGCATTTCGGCACGCCGCCCACCGAAGCCAAATTGATGGCGGACTCGATGTTCGAAGACGCTGGCGTAACCGTGCGTTGGCAGGAAGGGCGCAGCCGTACGACTTGGGAAAATGCGCAGTTCAGTGCCGAAGTGTTGCTGCCACAAGGAATCAAGCGTGTTGTGGTCGTGACTCAGGCCTGGCACATGCCGCGGGCGGTCTGGAGTTTCCAGAAGGCAGGATTTGAGGTGGTGCCCGCGCCGGTGGGGTTTCTAGGCGTGGACAATGCCCGGCCATTGGGGGGCTGGATGCCTGAGTTCAAGTCGATCTGGCAGAGCGGGCAGTTGCTGAATGAAGCGGTGGGGCAGATAGGGTATTCGTTGTTTTACCGCTGAAAATCAAAAGATCGCAGCCTTCGGCAGCTCCTGCAGGGTGTACACAATCCCCTGTAGGAGCTGCCGAAGGCTGCGATCTTTTTGCAGGCTCCGCGATTAAACGGCCTTGGCCATCCGGTTGGCCACCAACGCCCAGCCAAACAACAACACGCAGACAATGATCAGCGGCCACGAGCGCCATTGCAGGTAAGGCGTCAGGTTATGCATCGGCACCACTTCGCCGTACAGGATGCCGCGTTCGAACTGCGGGATCTGCGTGGTGATCTGGCCGAAGGGGTTGATCAGGCCGGTCACGCCGTTGTTGGTGGCGCGGATCATCCAGCGGCCGGCCTCGAGTGCGCGCATCTGCGCCATCTGCAAGTGTTGCAACGGCCCGATGGAAGTGCCGAACCAGGTGTCATTACTGATGGTCAGCAACAGATCGCTGCGAGCCGCAAGGCTGGCGGCAAACTCCGGGTATACCACTTCGTAGCAGATGTACGGCGCAATCTGATAGCCCTTGGCTTGCAGCATCGCCTGATCGGCGGGGCCACGGGCAAAGTCCGACATCGGCAGGTCGAAGAAGGCGATCAGGCCGCGCAGGATATCCTGCAGCGGCACGTATTCGCCGAACGGCACCAGCTTCTGCTTGAGGTAAGTGCCGTCGCCTTCGCCGACGACAGTGATGCCGTTGAAAAAACGTTTTTCGTGACGGACGACTTCGCGGATGGGGACGCCGGTAATCATTGCCGAATCCCGCTCGGAAGCGAATTTACCCATCATGTCCAGATAGCCTTCGGCGGACTCCTTGAGTACCGGGATCGCGGTTTCCGGCCAGATCAGCAGGTCGACACGCTTGGAGCTGAAGCTCATGTCGCGGTACAGCGCCAGTTGCGCGTTGAGCTGCGCCGGGTCCCACTTCATGCTTTGTTCGATATTGCCCTGAATCGCCGCGACGCTCAGCGGTGCACCCGCCGGGCTGGTCCAGGCATGGCCTTTGAGCACGATGCCGGCAACCCAAGGGCCGACCAACAGCAGTACACCCGCCGCAATAAAAGCTTTGCGACCCGTCTTGATCAGGCGCGAAGTGTTATAGATCAGCGCGGCCGTCAAGGCCAGGGTGAAGGACACCAGCCACATCCCGCCCACGGGTGCGAGGCCGGCCAACGGGCCGTCGAGCTGGCTGTAACCGGAGTAAAGCCACGGGAAGCCTGTGAGGAACCAGCCACGAAACGCTTCCTGGCCTACCCACAGCGCTGCGAACGCCATGGCATCGGCCAGCGGCGCTTCGTTGCGACGCAACCAGCGCGCCCAGATCCAGGCGGGCAGGGCGAAGAACCAGGCAATCGCCGCAGTGAAGAGCAGCATCAGGAAACCGGCCAGCAGCACCGATGCGCCGCCAAAGTTGTGGATGCTGTAGTAGATCCAGCTGGTGCCGGCGCCAAACAGGCCGAAACCGAAACACCACCCACGGCCCAGGGCCTGGCGGGGGCTCAGTTCACGCAAACCGGCGTAGAAAAAGCCGACCGCCAGCAACGCCAACGGCCAGATATCGAACGGCGCCAGGGCCAGGGTGGTGATTGCACCGGCCACCACGGCCAGCAGGTTACCGGGCCAGCCGGGGCGGGTCAGACGATGCATTTCAATCCTTAGCGGGCGATAGGTGTCAGGCGCAGCAAGTGAATCCGACGGCTGTCGGCGTTCAGGATGCGGAAGCGATACGGGCCGATCTCGGTTATTTCGTTGCGTTTCGGCAGATGCCCGAATGCACTCATCACCAGGCCGCCGACGGTATCGAACTCATCGTTGGAGAACTCACTGTCGAAAAACTCGTTGAAGTTCTCGATCGGCGTCAGGGCCTTGACCAGGAAGTCACCGCTGGGCAGTGGCTTGATGTAGCTGTCTTCCTCGACGTCGTGCTCGTCTTCGATGTCGCCGACGATCTGTTCCAGCACGTCTTCGATGGTCACCAGGCCCGCCACACCGCCGTACTCATCGATAACGATGGCCATGTGGTTGTGGTTGGCGCGAAACTCGCGCAGCAGCACATTCAGGCGCTTGGACTCGGGCACGAAGGTGGCCGGGCGCAGCAGGTCCTTGATGTTGAAGCTGTCGCCGTTCTCCCTGAGGATCAACGGCAGCAAGTCCTTGGCCAGCAACACGCCCATCACGTCATCGTGGCTTTCGCCGATAACCGGGTAACGGGAGTGGGCCGAGTCGACTACGGCCGGCAAAAACTCGCGGGGTGTCTGGGTCGCCTTGATGCTGATCATCTGCGAGCGCGGGACCATGATGTCCCGTACTTGCAGGTCTGCAACCTGGATGGCGCCTTCGACGATGGCCAGCGCTTCGCTGTCCAGCAACTTGTTTTGATGTGCGTCGCGCAGAAGCTCCAGCAGCTCCTGACGGTTCTTCGGCTCGTGGGCAAAAGCCTGGGTGAGCTTACCCAGCCATGACTTCTGCCCGTTGCTCGATCGATCTTCGCTCATAGCGATTACTCTGAATCCTTTGTTGTCACGATAGTGGATGTTTCGATTTCGTCGTCCGCGTACGGGTCGGGGTAGCCCAACTCTGCAAGCAACGTTCGTTCCAGCGCTTCCATTTCTTCGGCTTCATCGTCATCTATATGGTCGTAACCCAGCAGATGCAAGCAGCCGTGAATGACCAGATGCGCCCAGTGCGCCTTGGGTTCCTTGCCTTGCTCGGCGGCTTCACGCTCGACCACCGCCACGCAGATGACCAGATCGCCCAGCAGCGGGATATCGAGAAACTCGTCAGGCACATCGGCAGGAAACGACAGGACGTTGGTGGCGTAATCCTTCTGCCGCCAGGTGTGGTTCAGCTCGCGGCCTTCGGCTTCGTCGACCAGGCGAATGGTCATCTCGGAGTCGGCGGTGCGCTGGCGCAAGGCCAGTTCGCACCATTGGCGGAACTCGGCTTCGCTGGGGGCGTGCGCTTCGGTAGCGAGTTGCAGATCAAGCTCAAGCATCGCGGCGACTGTCCTTTGGTGTTTCGTCTGCCGCGCGATTCTCGAAGCGCTCGTAAGCTTCGACGATGCGCTGCACCAGTGGGTGGCGCACAACGTCCTTGGGCATGAAATGGGTGAAGCTGATGCCCGGCACTTCTTTCAGCACTTCGATCACATGGTGCAGCCCGGATTTGGTGCCTTTGGGCAGGTCGACCTGGGTGATGTCACCGGTGATGACCGCTGTGGAGCCGAAGCCGATTCGGGTCAGGAACATTTTCATCTGCTCGACGGTGGTGTTCTGGCTTTCGTCGAGAATGATGAAGCTGTTATTCAGCGTGCGACCGCGCATATAGGCCAGCGGCGCAACTTCGATCACCTGGCGCTCGATCAGCTTGGCGACGTATTCGAAGCCAAGCATCTCGTAGAGTGCGTCGTAGAGCGGACGCAGGTACGGGTCGATCTTTTGCGACAGGTCGCCCGGCAGAAAACCGAGCTTTTCGCCCGCTTCAACCGCCGGACGAACCAGCAGGATGCGGCGAATCTGCTCGCGCTCCAGCGCGTCTACCGCGCAGGCAACGGCCAGATAGGTCTTGCCGGTACCGGCCGGGCCGATGCCGAAGTTGATGTCGTTACCGAGGATTTCCTTCACGTAGCGCAACTGATTCAAGCCACGAGGGCGAATCATGCCTTTCTTGGTGCGCAGGGCCACGGAGGGTTCGGACGGGGAAACGTTGTCCAACTCTTCGACGGCCGATTCCTGCAGGAACAGGTGAACCATGTCCGGCGACAGCTCGGTACCCTTGGTTTCCCGGTACAGGCGGCGCAGGAGGTTTTCCGCGGAGGTGGTGTGTTTGGGGTCGCCGATCAGCTCGAACTGGTTTCCGCGATTGCGGATCTCGATGGTCAGGCGTTGCTCGATCAAGCGCAGGTGCTCGTCGAACATCCCGCACAGATTGGCGAAGCGGCGAGCCTCAAAGGGCTCGAGGATAAAACGATGTGGTTCTATGGGTGCGTTCAAGGTCGTATTTAGCCGCCCTGGGGCAATTAAGATGAAATCAAGGATAACGCCAGTGAGGCGGGTGCGAAAGCTCTTAAATATCTCGACCTGACACACCCCGATTCTGTAGGAGCCGGCTTGCTGGCGATGGGCGCACCGCGGTGCATCAGGATGACCGGGTTATCGTTCATCGCCAGCAAGCCGGCTCCTGCAAGTTATGCAGTGATCAACGAACCCCGCAGCGAGTGCGGCTGCGCCGCATCGATGTGCACGTCAGCGAACTGGCCGATCAGGGTTGGATTGTCGCAGCGGAAGTTGACGATCCGGTTATTCTCGGTCCGGCCTTGCAGCTCGCCGGGGTCTTTTTTCGAGTAATCGGTGACCAGAATCCGCTGGATCGAACCGACCATTTGTCGGCTGATCTCGAAACCTTGCTGGTTCAGGCGATGTTGCAGGGCGTTCAGGCGTTCTTTTTTAAGCTCTTCCGGCGTTTCATCGGCCAGATCGGCCGCCGGTGTGCCTGGGCGCTGGCTGTAGACAAACGAATAGGAAAAGTCGAAACCGACGTCTTCGATCAGCTTCATGGTCTGTTCGAAGTCTTTTTCGGTCTCGCCGGGGAAGCCGACGATAAAGTCCGAGCTGATGCAGATCCCTGGCACGGCGGCGCGCAGCTTGCGCAGTTTGGATTTGTATTCCAGCGCGGTGTGGTTGCGCTTCATCGCCGCAAGAATGCGGTCCGAACCCGATTGCACCGGTAAGTGCAGGTGTTTCACCAGCTCCGGCACTTCGGCGTGAGCCTGGATCAGGCTGTCGGAGAATTCGAGCGGGTGCGAGGTGGTATAGCGAATCCGGTCGATGCCATCGACAGCCGCGACGACACGAATCAGCTCGGCCAGATCCGCCAGGCGACCGTCGTGGGTGGTGCCGCGATAGCCGTTGACGTTCTGGCCCAGCAGCGTCACTTCACGCACGCCGTTTTCAGCGAGGTGGATGATTTCGGCAATCACGTCATCGAACGGTCGGCTGACTTCTTCGCCACGGGTGTAGGGCACCACACAGAACGTGCAGTACTTGCTGCAGCCTTCCATGACCGAGACGTAAGCGCTCGGGCCATCGATGCGCGGCTCCGGCAAATGGTCGAATTTTTCGATTTCCGGGAACGAGACGTCGACTTGCGGCAATTTGGTGGCGCGGGCGGCGTCGATCATTTCCGGCAGGCGGTGCAGGGTCTGCGGGCCGAAGACCACGTCGACATACGGAGCGCGATCGCGGATGGCGGCGCCTTCCTGACTGGCGACGCAACCGCCGACGGCAATCACCATCTCGGGGTTCGCCAGTTTCAGTTCGCGCCAGCGGCCGAGCTGGGAATACACCCGGTCCTGGGCGCGTTCGCGGATCGAACAGGTGTTGAGCAGGATCACGTCGGCGTCTTCTGCGCGAGCGGTGACTTCCAGGGCCTGATGTTCGCCCAGCAGATCGACCATGCGCGAGCTGTCGTACTCGTTCATCTGGCAACCGTGGGTTTCGATGTAAAGCTTCTTGGCCATGGATACAGTCATCACGTGATTCAAAGAACCGCGCATTATAGGGAACATGTCCCGAGGTTCCTACCGTTGTGCGTCCGGTGGCTATGCTATAGTTCGCGCCCTCATTTTTATCCCCCTATGTGTTGCTCGCCCACCATGACCAAACGTGAAGCTCCAATCTACAAGGTGATTTTCCTCAACCAGGGCCAGGTGTACGAAATGTACGCCAAGCAGATCTATCAAAGTGATCTGTGGGGCTTCCTGGAGGTGGAAGAGTTCGTCTTTGGCGAGCGTACGCAAGTGGTCGTCGATCCGAGCGAAGAGAAGCTCAAGGCTCAGTTCGAAGGTGTCGTGCGCAGCTTTGTGCCGATGCATTCGATCGTGCGCATCGACGAAGTCGAGCGTCTCGGCACGCCGAAAATCAGCGAAGCCCGCGGCGCGGTCGGCAATGTCATGCCGTTTCCGATGCCGATGCCTGAGAAGTAGGGCTCAAGACGGAGTCGCCTCAGATCGCCAGCAAGCCGGCTCCTACAAAGCTGACGCAATCCTTGTAGGAGCCGGCTTGCTGGCGATAGGGCCGCAAAGGCCAAAATAGAAATCAGGGAAGAGGCGAGAACGGCGTACGCCCATCGGCGCTCTGCAATTCCATCAGGTATTTGCGGAAGATTTGCCCAAGCACCTGAGTAGCCACTTCAAGCTCTTCACGCGGCATTTTCTCGGCGACTTCGTCCGCAGTATCCAGCGCTTCTTCCGCACCGTTGACCGCCGCCATTTTCAGCACGATATACGCCTGAACGTTATTGGCCGGTACGCCTTCACCGTGGAAGAACATGGTGCCGAGTTTGAATTGCGCCTGGGCGTGACCTTGCAGCGAGGCCTTTTCGAAGTAATCCAGGGCTTTCTTGAGGTCGCGCGGGGTATTTTTGCCGTCGTAATAGAACTCACCCAACTCGTATTGCGCTTGCGCATCCCCGTCATCCGACGCTTTCTGGCAGGCGGCGAGCGCCTGTGCCAGATCTTGCGGCTGGGTATTGAGGGTGCAGCGACCCATCGCTGGGATTAACAACGAGTTGCCGCCTGCTTGTGCGAGCGCGAGCAGGGGCTGAAGGAGCAACAGGCAGCCCAATGCAAGGGCGCGGCCGGTGCGGTTCATGGGAATCGACTTACCTCTGAGGGGCACGCGGACCCATCGAGGGATCCAATAAGCGCGCATTATGAAATAAGCAGGGCCAACCTTACAAAGTCTTTACTCGTTTTTCTGCTGCGCGGGGAATATATCGCCCGGTTTACGGGGGATTATCGGCAGATGAGTAAGAAAAGACGCTGAAATGTAGGTAAAAGCTGACGCTGGCAATCGCCAACGTCAGCGGCACAGCGTTATTTCAGAGCGGCAAATGCGCGTTCGGCGGCATCCAGCGTCAGTTTCAGCTCGGTTTCGCCGTGGGCAATCGAGGTGAAGCCGGCTTCGAATGCACTCGGCGCCAGGTACACGCCGCCTTCGAGCATCAGGTGGAAGAAGCGGCCAAACAGCTTCGCGTCGCTGGCCATCACATCATCAAACGTGACGATGTCGTCGGCGCCGCTGAAGTACAGGCCGAACATGCCGCCGGCCTGCGTGGTCACGAACGGAATGCCGGCGGCTTCGGCGCGCTGCTGCAGGCCATCGAGCAGGCGGCTGGTGTAGTCGCTCAATTCGGCGTGGAAGCCAGGGCGGCTGATCAGGCGCAAAGTCGTGAGACCGGCCGCCATCGCCAGCGGGTTACCCGACAAGGTGCCGGCCTGATAAACCGGGCCCAGTGGCGCGATGTGCGACATGATTTCGCGTTTGCCGCCGAAACAGCCAACCGGCATGCCGCCACCGATGATCTTGCCGAACGTGGTCAGGTCTGGCGTGACGCCGTAATGCGCTTGAGCACCGCCGAGGGCGACGCGGAAACCGGTCATCACTTCGTCGAAAATCAGCACCACGCCGTGCTTGTCGCACAGGGTCCGCAGGCCTTCGAGGAAGCCCGGCGCTGGCGGTACGCAGTTCATGTTGCCGGCCACTGGCTCGACGATGATGCAGGCCACGTCCTGGCCAACCTCGGCGAGCATGGTTGCCACGGCGTCGATGTCGTTGAACGGCAGGGTCAGGGTATGTTTGGCGAAGGACGCCGGTACACCGGCAGAGCTCGGTACGCCTTGGGTCAACGCGCCGGAGCCGGCCTTGACCAGCAGGCTGTCGGAGTGACCGTGGTAGCAGCCTTCGAACTTGATGATGCTGTCGCGGCCGGTGAAACCACGGGCCAGGCGAATCGCACTCATGGTCGCTTCGGTGCCGGAGCTGACCATGCGCACCATTTCCATCGACGGCACGATCGAGCAGACCAGGTCGGCCATCTCGGTTTCCATCTCGGTCGGGGCGCCGTACGACAAGCCGTGTTCCAGTTGTTTGCGCACCGCGTCCAGCACGTCCGGATGGCTGTGGCCGAGGATCATCGGACCCCAGGAACCGACGTAATCCACATAGCGCTTGTTGTCTTCGTCGGTGACGTAGGCGCCTTCCGCGTGTTTGAAGAACAACGGCGTGCCGCCCACGCTCTTGAATGCGCGAACAGGCGAGTTCACGCCACCGGGAATGTGTTTCTGGGCATTGGCAAACAGGGTTTCGGAACGAGACATGATCGGGCTCTCAAATCAGATTTTCAGTAATTCGTTAAATGCGCGGGCGCGGCGTGTCACTTCAGCCGTGCTCTCGGCGCCAAACAGGCCGTGAACCACCGCCAGCAGATCGACCCCGTGGGCTACCAGTGGCGCAGCGTTGTCCAGGGTGATGCCGCCGATTGCGCAGATCGGCAGGTGCAGTTTGCTGCGGGCCTGGTCGAGCAACTCAAGGTTGCAGGTCGGTGCGCCGGGTTTGGTGTTGGAGTTGAAGAAACGGCCGAAGGCGACGTAACTGGCGCCTTCTTTGGCTGCTTGTTCGGCGAGTTCGAGTTGCGCGTGGCACGTCGAGCCGATGATCGCCTGGCGACCGAGCAGCGCACGGGCCGGGGTCAGCGGGCCGTCGGTCTGGCCCAGGTGCACGCCGACGTTCAGGCGTGCGGCCAGTTCGGCGTCGTCATTGATGATCAGATGGGTCTTGTAGCGTTCGCACAAATCACGCAGGGCTTGGGCCTCGCGCAAACGGCGGGCCTCGTCGCTGCTCTTGTCGCGGTATTGCAGCAGGGTGACGCCGCCTTCCAGCGCCGCCTCCACGTACGACAGGAATTTACCGGCCAGCAGCTGGCTATCGGTAATGGCGTAAAGGCCACGTAGTTTCATCGGGCATGCCTCATGGCGTTACGAACAGAAATCCAGTGGCAGGCGGCGCGGCACGAACTGACCTTTGCCCAGCTGCTCTGCATCGCGCAGGGTGCGCCACGTGTAGTTAAGCGCGGTCTGCACGGCGCTGACGAGGTTTTCACCCTGGGCCAGACGACCGGCGAGGGCACTGGCCAGCGTGCAACCGGAACCGTGGTAACTGCCGGGCAAGCGCTGGCAGGTAAAGGTTTCGCGGCGACCGTCGCGGCTGTACAGGCGATTGTGGATTTCGTCTTCATCGCCATGGCCGCCGGTGATCAGCAGGTGTTTGACGAAGGGCAGGAGTTTTTCCGCGCACTCGTCCGCGGTGCCTTCGGGCAGTTCGGCGAGGATGCGGGCTTCGGGAAGGTTAGGGGTGGCGATGATGGCCAAGGGCAGCAGGCGTTCGCGCATGGCGTAGCCGACTTCATCCTTGCCCAGTCGTCCGCCGCCGCCGGCGCGCAGCACCGGGTCGCAGACCATCGGCAAATGCGGGTGCGCCTGAAGCAGTTCGACGACGGTGTCGACCATTTCCAGGGAGCCGAGCATGCCGAGTTTGACGGCAGCGACTTCGGAATCGTTGAGCACGGCGTTGGCCTGAGCCAGCACCCACTCGCGGTCGAGGACGCGGAAGTCAGTGACATTGACCGTGTCTTGCACGGTCAGGGCGGTGACGGCCGGGGCCGCATGACAACCCTGGGCAAGCAGGGCTTCGATATCTGCCTGCAAGCCGGCGCCACCACTTGGGTCGTGGCCGGAGAGACAGAGGACAACGGGGCGAGAGCTGTAGATATTCATGGTGCGCGAGCTTACCACCAAACATCGATTTTCGGGTGCAGTGCCCGCCAGTCCTGCCGATAGAGAGTCATGGGCTGGCAATGCAATCTGCCGGGATTGTCATAATCTGACCGAGTAAACAGCTCTAACTCAACACGCTCCGCTGGAACGCCCGTACTAGAGCCTTTGCAGGAAATATTTCAATGGTGTTCAATGGCCATCAACGGCTATGCTAGAGTGGATCCAAACCAATAACAGGTAATACCGGTTTTACGTCTACTCAAAGGGAATGAGGGGCTTCCTGAGATAACCGGACAGGCCACGCTGGGGCTTAAATGCGCTATTTGCTGATGTTGCTGTTTTGCTTGCCCCTCATGGCGAGCGCAGTCGAATTCGATGAATTCACTCAAAGCCTGCCCCTGGGCCGAACCCTGCAAGTGTTCGAAGATGCCGATGGTCAGGCGACCATCGATGATGTCCGTGCGCAAGCTGCGGCCGGACATTTCAAGCCCCACGATAAAGACACCCTCAACGCCGGCTACTCGCGTTCGGTGTTCTGGCTGAAAATCGACCTGCATTACCGCCCGACCGACCCCGCAACGCTACGGACGTGGTTGTTGGAACTGGCCTATCCACCCCTCGATCACCTCGATCTGTACTTGCCCGATGCTGCGGGTGTCTATCGATTGGCCCGTCAGACCGGCGATGCCTTGCCGTTCGACAGTCGCGAAATTCGCCAGAACAACTATTTGTTCGATCTGAACTTCACCCCGGATCAAACGCAAACCCTGTACCTGCGCCTGCAGAGCGAAGGGTCGATCCAGGCGCCGGTCACGTTGTGGTCGAGTACGGCATTCCTTGAAGAACAACCGGTGCGGCTCTACGTGCTGGGCCTGATTTACGGCGTGTTGTTGGGGATGCTGGTCTACAACCTGTTCATCTACCTCAGCGTGCGCGACACCAGTTACCTCTATTACATCTTCTATATCGCCTCGTTCGGGCTGTATCAACTGTCGGTGAACGGCGCGGCCGTGCAGTATTTCTGGCCGAACAATCCCTGGTGGGCTAACGCCGCGACGCCATTCTTCATTGGTTGCGCGGGGCTGTTCGGCAGCCAGTTCGCCCGCAGCTTCCTGCAGACGGCGACCCTCAACCGCTGGCTCGATCGCTTGCTGCTGGCGTTGATTGCGTTCGGGGCGGTGGTGGTCGGGTTGTCGTTGATGACCAGTTACGCCCTGGCCTTGCGTCTGGCGACGACACTGGCCCTGACGTTCACCGTGGTTATTTTCGCGGCGGGTTTTTTCGCCTGGTGGCGCGGCCTGCGGGTGGCGCGTTATTTCATCATCGCCTGGTCGGCGTTTTTGCTCGGCGGCATCATCAACACAATGATGGTGTTGGGTTACCTGCCGAACGTGTTCCTGACCATGTATTCCAGCCAGATCGGCTCGGCCATCGAAGTGGCGCTGTTGTCCCTGGCCCTGGCCGACCGGATCAACGCCATGCGCGAGCAACAGGCGCAGACCTTGTTCGATGCCGGTCAAAAGCTCGAAGTGCTCAACCAGCAACTGGCGCACAGTAACAAGCTCAAGGATGAGTTCCTCGCCACGCTGACTCACGAATTGCGTACGCCCATGAACGGTGTGATCGGTTCGCTGGAGTTGATGCAAACCGTCGAGATGGACCCGGAGCTGGAGCAATATCAGCAAACGGCCGCCGGTTCGGCACGCGACATGATGCGCATGGTCAACGGCATCCTCACCCTCACCGAATTGCAGGCCGGCAAGCTCAAGGCCAATGCGACGACCTTCAGTTTGCGCAGCCTGATCGATGCCCTGCGCGTGCAGTTCGAAGGCAATGCGTCAGGCAAGTCGCTGGACTTCAAGGTCGACGTCACACCGGGCCTGCCGGACCGTTTGCACGGCGACAACATCAAGTTGGCGCAATGCCTGGAATGCCTGCTGGACAACGCGATCAAGTTCACCCGGGTGGGCGGCGTGGCGCTGCGGGTCACGGGGAAACCCGTCGGCCCCGACCGGCTGGCACTGTCCTTTGCAGTAATCGACACCGGCATCGGCTTCACCGATCTGGGCGAGGCGACGCTGTACCAGCGCTTCTTCCAGCTCGACGGCTCGATGACCCGGGAATATGGCGGCCTGGGCGTAGGCCTGGCGATCTGTCGGCAACTGGTCGATTTGCTGGGCGGGCATTTGACTCACCGCTCCGAGCCCGGTCGCGGCAGTCGCTTCCAGCTCGACGTCGAGCTTGAGTTGCCCGTGGTAGAGCGAGCCTCAACGCCGATGATGACTAGAGAATTCCCGCGTCTGCGTCTGCCGCAGGACTGCACCGTGCTGCTGGTGGATGAAAACAGCATCAATCAATTGGTGATGCGCGGCATGTTGCTCAAGCTCGGGTTTCGGGTACGAACGGCCGACAATGGCGTGGCCGCGCTGGATCTCTTGCAGCGTGAAACCTTCGACGCCGTGCTGCTCGATGGTCAGTTGCCGTCGCTGGATGGCGTGTCACTGTGCTGCCAGATCCGCGCCTTGCCGGGCTGCGAGCAATTGCCGGTGTTCATGATTGCCTTGAGTGCTGATCGGGAACGCTGCCCGACCGGTGCCTTGATCGATCACCTGAGCAAACCGGTGAAATTCGAAGACTTGCAGGCTGCGTTGTACCGTCGAGTGCTTTGCCCAAAACAAGGCGAAAGCGCCGATAGTTAGGCGGATATGCCACTTTGTTCGGCCTCGGGGCAGTGATTAACTGAATTCCTTGGCTGACCAAAGGAGCCCCGTCATGAACCTGCATCAGTTCGCCGAAACCCACGAAGTCACCAACCAGCCCCCCTCGCTGGACGGCGCCAACCTGTATCGCATCGATTTGCCGTTGCAGGAGTGGTCGCGACGTTTCGGGGCCGGTTGGGCCGAATCGCGGATCGATGCTTATGGCGCTCTGGCTGGCGGGCCGCTGATGGAAGCGGGGTTTCTGGCCAATCAGAACAAGCCGGTGTTCAGCAGTCACGACCGTTATGGTCATCGCATCGATCTGGTGGAGTTTCACCCGGCGTATCACGAGCTGATGCGCACGGCGATCGAACACGGGCTGACCTCGCTGCCCTGGGCCCATCCGCAATCCGGCGCCCACGTCGCCCGCGCCTCCATGACCTACCTGCACAGCCAGGCCGAAGCCGGCAGCGGTTGCCCACTGACCATGACGTTCGCCAGCGTCCCGGCGATGCGCCTGCAACCGGATCTGGCCGAGCAGTGGCTGCCGAAAATCCTCGCCACCGAATACGACCCGCGTAACGTCGGCATGGCGCACAAGGCCGGCGTCACCATCGGCATGGCCATGACCGAGAAACAGGGCGGCACGGATGTGCGGGCCAATACCACCAAGGCGTATCCGGTCGGTGCCAGCGGTCCTGGTCAGGCCTACGAACTGGTGGGCCACAAGTGGTTCTGTTCCGCGCCGATGTGCGATGCCTTCCTCACACTGGCGCAGACCGACAAGGGGTTGACCTGTTTCCTGCTGCCGCGCCACCGCCCCGACGACACACGCAATCAGTTCTACATCCAGCGCCTGAAGAACAAACTCGGCAATTGCTCCAACGCGTCCAGCGAAGTCGAATTCCGCGGTGCACTGGCGTGGATGGTCGGTGAAGAAGGGCGCGGCGTTCCGACCATCATCGAAATGGTGGCCATGACCCGCTTCGATTGCATGGTCGGTTCCAGCTCGCTGATGCGCCAGGCCTTGACCCAGGCCAGCCATCACTGCGCTCACCGAATGGTCGGCGGCAAGTTGCTCAGCGAACAACCGTTGATGCAGAACGTGCTTGCCGATCTTGCGCTGGAAAGCGAAGCGGCCCTGGCGTTGAGCCTGCGCATGGGCAAGGCACTGGATCATCTGGATGATGAGCACGAAGCGAAATTCGCCCGTCTGGTGACGGCGGTGGGCAAATACTGGATCTGCAAGCGCGCCCCCGCCATGATCAACGAGGCCGCCGAATGCATGGGCGGCGCGGGATATGTCGAAGACAGCATCTTGCCGCGCTTGTACCGCGAAGCACCGGTCAATTCGACGTGGGAAGGTTCTGGCAACGTGCAATGCCTGGACGTGCTGCGGGCGCTGTCGAAAGAGCCTGGCGTGCTCGATGTGCTGTTCAGCGAGTTGGGCGATGGTCATGGCGACAAACGCCTGGCTGCGCACATCAGTCAATTGCAGGCGGCGTTCAAGGACACCAGCGACATTCAGTATCGTGCCCGTCAGCTCACCGAAGACATCGCCTTGGGGCTGCAGGCCAAGCTGTTGCTGGAGGCTGGCAATTCGGCGGTCAGCGATGCCTTCCTCGCCAGCCGCCTCGGTTCGGCCGGCCGCGTGTATGGCGCGTTGCCAAGGGGGGTGGAGGTGGAAGCGATCGTCGCCCGATCGACCCCGCTTTTGTAACCACCACCGATCCAATGTGGGAGCAACTGTCTTCACCCTGCCATTCGTCACCGCCATTCGGTGCCATCTCTCAGCATGGCATTCAGTCTGATCAGTAATATTCGCATGCAGGCGATGAGCGCGACCTTCGCGCTCTTGCCTCGCGCCCGAAGAGCGTCATA
>NZ_VIUK01000030.1:0-72754 GCF_007828295.1 Pseudomonas sp. SJZ080 | reverse complement strand
CATGCGAATATTACTGATCAGACTGAATGCCATGCTGAGAGACGGCACGGAGTGGCGGTGACGAATGGCAGGGTGAAGACAGTTGCTCCCACATTGAAATGCATTCCCCTGTGGGAGCGGGCTTGCTCGCGAAGACGCCAGACGAATCAAGACTAATCCGGTGTCAGGCACTCGCTCTTCGAATCACCACCCACCGCCGCTCCAGATTCAACGCCAAGACACTGACCAACACCACCATCGCCCCCACAACAATCATCACCGTCGGCCGCTCCCCCAACGCAACCGAGGCCATCGCCATCGCCGTTGGCGGCACCAGATACAGCGTCATCGTCGCCCGGCTCAAATCAACATGTGCCAACACAAACGCCCAGGCCAGGTAAGCGAGCGCACTGGGAAACACGCCCAACGCCACCACCGCCAATTGCACATGCATTGGCGCGCTGAGTACTTGTGTCGCCAACCCCGGCAGGTACACCAGCAACAACGCTGTCCCCGACCACACCGTGTAGCAAACCAGCGTCAGTCCGTCGTAGCGCCCGGAGTGGTGCTTCTGCAATGCGAAGTAAAAACTCCAGGACACCGCCGCCAGCAGGATCAACAAACCGTGGGCGTCGATGCTGCCCACCCCGCGATCACCGGCGACCACGATCATCACGCCGACCAACCCCAGAAAAACACAGCCCCAGCGCCAGACGCTCACGCGGTCCTTGAACACGAAACGCGCCAGCAGCGTGCTGAACAGTGGCGTTGTTTGCGCCAGCACACTGGACGCGCCGGCGCTGACACTTTGCTGGCCGAAGTTGATCGCCACGTGATGCAGGCTCACGGCAAAAAAACCGAGGCCGAACAGCAGCGGCAAATCACGCCGATTCGGCAGGCTGATGCCTTTGACCAGCGCAACCATCGCCATGAACGCAGAGGCCACCAGGAACCGCAGCAAAGCCAGATGCCCGGGGTCATAGGCTTGCAGGCCGATGTGAATGCCGGTCGGGGAGTAACCCCAGCAGGCTACGACAAACGCCATGGCCAGAATGATTTTGACGGGCGAAGGGGGTGTGAGCGTTTGCATGGTCGGGCACCTGTGGACAGATGCATCGAGTATCAGAACTCGGAACGCTCGCCACAACTGACTTATACTGCGTCAACTATTCACTTTTGGTGATGTATGGAGCTGGCGCAGATTCGCATGTTCAAGACCGTTGCCGATGTCGGCAGCATCGCCCGTGCGGCCGAGTTGCTGCATTGCGTGCCCTCGAATATCACGGCACGGATCAAGGCGCTGGAGGCGGAGTTGGGTGTCGCGCTGTTTCTGCGTGAAGGCCGTGGGTTGCGCATCAGTCCGTCGGGGCAGACGTTTCTGGCCTATGCCTCGAAGATTCTTGCGCTCACGGCGGAGGCCAAGCGTGCGGTCGACCCCGCGGCCGACCCCTCCGGCCCGCTGCGCATCGGTGCCATCGAATCCTCGGCCACCGGGCGCTTGCCGCGTTTGCTCGCCAAGTTCCACAAGCGTTATCCGGCGGTGGCGCTGGAACTGACCACCGGCACCTGGGGCCAATTGCTGGATGACACCGTCAGCCACCGGCTCGACGGCGCAATCGTCGCGGTGGATGTCGAGCGCGCGCACCTCAAGCGCACGCCGATGTACCGCGAGGAGCTGCTGTTGATCGCCTCGACATCCCTGGGCCCGGTGCGTGATATCGCCGATTTGCAGGATAAAACCGTGTTCATGTGGCCACAGGGCTGCCCCTACCGCGCGGCACTGGAACACTGGTTGTTGCGCCAAGGGCAGGCGCTGCCGATTGTCAGCCTGGCCAGTTATGGCGCGATAGTGGGTTGCGTCAGCGCGGGGGCGGGCGTAGCGCTGGTGCCCAAAGGTGTGTTCGATCAGTACGCCAGGGGCGCCGGTTGCGCGGGGTACGAATTCCCTGAGCTGACGGCCATCGACAACCTGTTTTACTGGCATGAAAACGCCGGGGTGCACCCGGCGCGAGAGGCGTTTGTGGCGATGTTGCGCGAAGAGTTCACGTAACGGCATCACGCTCCCCTGTAGGAGCCGGCTTGCTGGCGATGCGTGCGACGCGGTTCATTTGACAGACCGCGTCGCCTGGATCGCCAGCAAGCCGGCTCCTACAGGGGGTTATGGGGGGGGCAACGGATCACATTTCGCGCACATCCCGCATCAACAACCCAAACCGCAAATCCACCGCATCCGGAATCGGCAGGTACACCGTGTGCCCATCCCCCGGCGCCACGTCGATGGGCTCGCCTTTGACGTTCTGCAACTGATGCAGATCGAAGTGGAAATTGCCCTTGGGCGTCATCAGTTCCATGTGATCGCCCAGACCGAAACGGTTCTTCACCTTGACCTCCGCCAAGCGGTCACGCCGCTCGCCGGTCAGCTCCCCGACAAACTGTTGTCGTTCCGACACCGAGCTGCCGTTCTGATAGTTCTGGTATTCGTCATGCACATGTCGACGCAGAAAACCTTCGGTGTAACCGCGCTGAGCGAGGGATTCCAGATCGGTCATCAGGCTGCGATCAAATGCGCGACCGGCCACCGCATCGTCGATTGCCTGGCGATACACCTGAGTGGTCCGTGCGCAATAGAAATGGGATTTGGTCCGGCCTTCGATTTTCAATGAGTGCACGCCCATCTGCGTCAGACGCTCGACATGCTGCACGGCGCGCAGGTCCTTGGCGTTCATGATGTAGGTGCCGTGTTCGTCCTCGAACGCCGGCATCAGTTCATCCGGACGATTGGCTTCCCGCAACAGGAACACCTGATCGGTCGGTGCGCCAATCCCCAGGGTCGGTTCGGGCTGGAAGGTCTGCACGATTTCGCCGAGCTGGTTTTGCGTGGCTTCTTGCGCCGGGTACTTCCAGCGACAGGCGTTGGTGCAACTGCCCTGATTGGCATCGCGTTTGTTCATGTAACCCGACAACAGGCAGCGGCCGGAGTAGGCCATGCACAACGCGCCGTGAACGAACACTTCCAGCTCCATGGCGGGCACTTGCTGGCGGATTTCGGCGATTTCTTCCAGGGACAGCTCACGGGACAGGATGATGCGGCTCAAGCCCTGTTGTTGCCAGAACTCGACGCTCGCCCAGTTCACCGTGTTGGCCTGCACCGACAGATGGATCGGCATCTGCGGGAAGTGTCGGCGCACCAGCATGATCAGGCCGGGGTCGGACATGATCAGCGCATCCGGAGCCATGGCGATCACGGGCTCCAGATCCTTTAGAAAGGTTTTGAGCTTGGCGTTGTGCGGGGCGATGTTCACCACCACGTAGAAGCGCTTGCCCTGGGCCTGGGCCTCGCGAATGCCGAGCGCCAGGTTGGCGTGATCGAATTCGTTGTTGCGTACCCGCAGGCTGTAGCGCGGCTGGCCGGCATACACCGCATCGGCGCCATAGGCGAAGGCATAACGCATGTTTTTCAGGGTGCCGGCGGGGGCGAGCAGTTCTGGCGTGGCGAGGGTCATGGGCGGGTCGATCGCAAAAGTCCGCGAGGGTAATCGGCTTGGCCGCAGGTTTCATTGATCTGGATCTATGCTTGATGAACAAGCGGATGGCACTCGCGCGAACCGTGGCGGACTAAGCATCAGGACGCGATATCGCGTCCCTGCGGACTGACATGGATCGGACATGAACGAAGAGACGGTACAAAACAAATCGCTGGTGATTCTGCTTGGGCTGGTGACCGCGGCGTTTATCTGGATTTTGCTGCCGTTCTACGGCGCGGTGTTCTGGACGGTGATCCTCGGCATTCTCTTCTCGCCACTGCAACGTCGTCTGCAACTGAAGTTCGGCTGGCAACGCAACCTGACGTCGCTGCTCACCCTTAGCATCTGCCTGATCATCGCCATTCTGCCGGTGATCATCCTCAGTATCCTGCTGGTTCAAGAGGGGGCTGCGCTGTACAAAAGCATCGAAAGCGGCGAACTGGACATCGCGGGGTACGTGACCCATTTCAAGCACAGCCTGCCGCCGTACTTTCAGCAATTGCTCGATCGGGCCGGGGTCGGTGAGCTGGACGGGCTGCGGGAGAAGATCATCAAGAGTGCGGTGTCGGGCAACGAGTTTGTCGCCACACAGGTATTCAGTTTCGGGCAGGGTACGTTTGATTTCGTGGTGGGGTTTTTCATCATGCTCTACCTGCTGTTCTTTTTTTTGCGCGACGGTGCAGAGCTTGCACGCAAGGTTCGCGCTGCCGTGCCGCTGGAGGAACACCAGAAACGCCGCTTGCAACTCAAGTTCAATCGCGTGGTGCGCGCCACGGTGAAAGGTAACTTGCTGGTGGCCATCACGCAGGGCACCCTCGGTGGTTTGATTTTCTGGTTTCTGGACATCCCGAGCGCGTTGCTCTGGGCGGTGTTGATGGCGTTTCTATCGCTGTTGCCAGCGGTGGGTGCGGGGATTGTCTGGGCGCCGGTGGCGGCGTTTTTCCTGTTCACCGGAGCGATCTGGCAGGGCGTGGTGCTGGGGTTGTTCGGCGTATTCGTGATCGGCCTGGTGGACAACGTGCTGCGACCGATCCTGGTGGGCAAGGACACCAAGATGCCGGACTATCTCATCCTCATTTCGACCTTGGGCGGCCTGGCGATTTTCGGACTCAATGGCTTCGTCATCGGGCCCTTGATCGCGGCGCTGTTCATGTCGAGCTGGGCGATTTTCATCGAAACCAAGCCGCGGGTGCAGCTGCCTTAGGCGCTGAGTCGACCGCTGTCGAGGCTCTGCGACAGTGCCTTGGCGGCGTTAAGCGAGGTGATCGGGCCGCTGATCGGTTCGCCGTCCTGTACCAGATACCAACAGGCGAGCAATCCTAGCTCTCTAAGCGGGGCGGGAACGGCGCTGCCGATAACGGACATGATCTGAACCTGGGACATAAGTACCTCCATCAATCTATGGAGCTACCTTACGGACCCGGCGCTTGAACGAGAAATCAACGCTTTCGATAGTCGTCATTGACGCCAGTGGCCCCAAACGACCGTCTGTCTGTCAGTCGACCACCAGATCCAGCATGTGGACCACTTCGTGCTCGTTGAGCAGGCCTTTGCGCACCAGGTTTTCGGCCAGCAGCGAAAGAAACTTGGCGCTGCGATGGCCTTCCAGGTGCTTGAGTTCGGTCAGGGCGTTGTACACCTTGCTGGAGGTGCACAAGCTGATATCGCGATGCGGGTTTTGCGTGGGCATAAGGTCGTCCTTGTTGTTATCAACCTGTTGTTGACGGACAGATCCAAGCTTGCGGACCTGACATGACATAAACATGGCAGTTTCCCCCGGCGCAGGGGAAGGGCGCTTGAGTCAATCTTGCCCGCTTGAACCTGTGGGACTGTCCCGATAGCGACCTTGGCGAGATTTTTTCAGACCTTAACCGACGAACGGGCATAAAAAAGCCCCGCTATAGAAGCGGGGCCTTGTGCGCCTGTTACCAGCGGCCGTAACCGTGGGGAGGGCCGTAATAACCGCGTGGCGGGCCGTAATAGCCACGGGGTGGACCGTAGTAGACCGGCGGCGGGGCGTAATAGACCGGTTGTTGCACGTAGACCGGCGCCGGCTGGTAGTAAACCGGTGGCGGTTGTTGCACGTACACCGGCTGCGGCTGGTAATAAACCGGTTGTTGCTGGACATAAACGGGCCGGTTGCTGTTGATGATGGCCGAACCGACGATGGCCGAGCCAACGATCGCGCCAAATACCGCTGGACCTTGCCAACCGTGACCGCCGCCAGCCTCTGCCTGCCCTGCGATAGCAAGAGCACCGATCAGCAAGGCAACTGTGGGGATTTTACGGATCATGATCATTCCTCGGTTCTTCAACCCGGCGCTTGCGTCTGCAATAGACCCAAGGATTGTCGCGGGGATACTTCTAAGACAGCGTTTTTTCGAAAATCAGCACAGCCGTTGGGTAAATTTTGTGTAAGGTCTGTACCGGCTTCCTTACCCACGTGCGCTGCCACGAGCAGGCACGCCAATATGATCGATCAGATCTCGATGGAATGGCTAATCCCGTCCATCTGAAAGTGCTATTGAAAGGAGATTTTTCATGCAGATGAACCCCAACAAAGACACCCAGCTGTGCATGTCCCTGTCGGGGCGCCCAGGGAACTTTGGCCTGCGATTTCACAATCATCTGTACGAACAGTTGGGTCTGAATTTCTACTACAAGGCCTTTCGCAGCCAGGATTTGACTGGCGCCGTCGCCGGTATTCGAGCATTGGGCATTCGCGGTTGTGGCGTATCGATGCCGTTCAAGGAAGCGTGCATTGCGCTGGTCGATGAACTGGACGCGTCCGCCGCCGCCATTCAATCGATCAACACCATCGTCAACACCGACGGCCACCTCAAGGCTTACAACACCGATTACATCGCCATCGCTCAATTGCTGGAAACCCATCAGGTGCCCAAGGAATCGACTTTTGCCCTGCGTGGCAGCGGCGGCATGGCCAAGGCCGTGGCGAGCGCCTTGCGCGATGGCGGGTACAAAAACGGCCTGATTGTCGCCCGTAACGAGCGCGCCGGACGTGCCCTGGCGGAGCCACTGGGCTATGAATGGCAAGCCGAGCTGGGCACCCGGCGGCCGCAGATGCTGATCAACGTCACGCCGATCGGCATGACTGGAGGGCCTGAGGCCGATCAACTGGCCTTTGACGCCGACGTCATTGCTGCTGCGCAGACTGTCTTCGATGTGGTGGCGATCCCCTCGGAAACGCCGCTGATCGTGCGCGGTCGCGCCGAAGGCAAGCGAGTGATCACCGGGCTGGAGGTGATCGCGATCCAGGCGCTGGAGCAGTTTGTGCTTTATACCGGGGTGCGTCCGACGCAGGAGCAGTTCCAGAAAGCGGTGGAGTTTGCCCGCAGCTGAGGCCTGCCTTCCGTTATTGGTTGGCTGTGCCGGCCCCTTCGTCGGAACGCCGCCCGGAGCAAGCCCGCTCCCACAGGATTCTGGTCGATCACAAAGTTCGTGTTCGACACCGATCTCTGTGGGAGCGGGCTTGCTCGCGATGGGCGCAACTCGGTCTCCAGTCGGTCGCAGCAGTTTCCCTGCCTATACTTCCCCATCAGCAAGCCAAGACCTGCCCATCACAAACAAAACCGTGAACGAGGTTTCCCATGCA
Source organism: Pseudomonas sp. SJZ080 (assembly GCF_007828295.1). Taxonomy (NCBI): domain Bacteria; kingdom Pseudomonadati; phylum Pseudomonadota; class Gammaproteobacteria; order Pseudomonadales; family Pseudomonadaceae; genus Pseudomonas; species Pseudomonas sp. SJZ080. The sequence continues at coordinate 65,638 of NZ_VIUK01000030.1, read as the reverse complement.
TCCCGCCATCCTCAACCTCAATCAGGTCGAACTCGAACCGCTGCCCGAAGCCCTGGCGCCGACCGGTGAAACGGCTGGCCGCTATCAACAGCGGATGGCTCGCGTCGGTCAGCAACTGGGTGCGCAAAAACTTGGCTATCGCTTGTACGTGCTGGAACCGGGGATGCGTGGCAGTCCTTTTCACAGCCATCGGGTCAATGAGGAAATGTTTTACGTGGTGGCCGGGGAAGGGGAGATCCGTCTCGGCGCCGAGCGTTTTCCCATCCGTGCCGGTGACGTGATCGCCTGCCCGCCGGGCGGTCCGGAAGCGGCGCACCAGATCATCAACACCAGCGCCAGCGAGCTGCGCTACCTGGCAGTCAGCACTCAGCAATCGCCGGAAATTTGCGAGTATCCGGACTCCGGCAAATACGCGGTGATGGACGACTTCAAGGTCGATGCCCAGGGCAATGCGTCGGGCTTCGTCGCCGTCGCCAGACAGGCTGATGGTGTGGATTACTGGGACGGCGAGTAATGACCAACACCACCTGTCTAATGTGGGAGCGGGCTTGCTCGCGAAAGCGGTGGGTCCTTCGCCACAAGTGTTTACTGACCCACCGTCTTCGCGAGCAAGCCCGCTCCCACATTTAGATCTGTGTCGCTGGTTACTCGAGGCGTGCCAGTCGCTCTTCCAGCGCGGCAATGCGCGCTTCCAGCTCTTCGATCCGCTCCACGGAAACACCGCTGCCGGCACCACGTTCTACCGGATTCTGCCGCGCCGCGAGGATCGCTTCGATATCCGCCGGATCACCCAGCGCATGCATATAACGGTCCTCACGTTGCCCGGCTTGACGCGGAATCAGTAACGCCAGACCGCGAGCAATCAACCGTTCAAGTTGATGCACAACCTGTTCGGCATCTTCGAATTCATGCATGCGGCCGCTGCGGGTCAGCAGTTCGTTGACCGTCTGCGGGCCGCGCAGAAACAGCAGCCCCGTCAGGATCACCTGCGCCGGCACCAGCTCCAGGGCCTTGTCGACCTTGTGTTCCCAGCGGTCGGCGCGGCTGCCCATCACCAGTTTGGTAAAACCGCGACCTTCGAGGGCGCGCAGGCTCTGGCCGACCTGGCCCTGGGTGAGGTTCATCACCGGTTCGCGGCTGGTTTTCTGGTTACAGGCAATCACCAGGGCGTTGAGGGTCAGCGGATAGGTTTCCGGGCTGGTGGCCTGTTTCTCGATCAACGAACCGAGAATGCGGATTTCCGTGCTGTTCAGGCGCGGCTCGTCGAAGGTCGTTTCTTGCTCAGTGCTCATGATGCTGCGTCCTTACCCCGGTTCATATTCTTCTCCTGCTGGCATGCACTTTAGATTGGCGTGCGCCAATGGCAACTGAATTCGTCGCGCCACCCTGGCAATGGTCATAAAAGCTACATCAATCCATAACGCTATTTTTACATTCTGGCGGGCACCGTATGCAGGGCCGCGAAATGACGGCCGCACCTGACAGGCGCGGCGTCAGAGCGTATCGACGACGTCACTGGCCTTATTGACTGCAACCTGGAGCAAGGCATGACGCTGACGTTGGGAACGACCCGTAATAATGCGCTGATCGGCGCGTACCTGCCATGACCGTGCTGGTCACCGGCGCCGCCGGTTTCATCGGTTTTCACACGGTCAGGCGCCTGTGTGAGCAAGGTCTTGAAGTGGTCGGCATCGACAATCTCAACGACTACTACAGCGTGGAGCTCAAACACGCCCGGCTCAACGAACTGCGTGCCTTGTCGGGTTTTCAGTTCCAGAGACTGGATATCGTCGACAAACCTGCCCTGATCGCGTTGTTCAAGGAGCACCGCTTCACCGAGGTTATCCACCTGGCCGCCCAGGCAGGCGTTCGCTACTCGCTGGACAACCCGGACGTGTATGCGCAATCGAACCTGACGGGGTTTCTGAATGTGCTGGAGGCCTGCCGACACCATCGCCCGGAGCATTTGATCTATGCCTCGAGCAGCTCGGTGTACGGCACCAACAGCAAAATGCCGTTCTGCGTCGAAGATGCCGTCGATCATCCGGTGTCGCTGTACGCCGCGACCAAACGTGCCAATGAGCTGATGGCCCACAGCTACTGCCATCTGTACGGAATCAAGGCCAGCGGCCTGCGGTTTTTTACCGTGTATGGACCTTGGGGCCGCCCCGACATGGCGCTGTTCAAGTTCACCGAAGCGATCCTCAACGACAAACCGATCGACCTCTACAACCAGGGCCTGATGTCGCGGGACTTCACCTACATCGACGACATCGTCGAAAGCATCGTACGTCTGCGTCCACGTCCGCCATTGCCGGAGGGCGCTGACGAGGGCGTGAACCGGATTTTCAATATCGGGCGTGGCACGCCGGTGGCGCTGCTGGATTTCGTCGATTGCCTGGAGTCGGCCCTGGACCGGCGAGCCCAACGCAATTTGCTGCCGATGCAGGCGGGCGAAGTGCTCAAGACCTGGGCAGACGTCTCGGCATTGGCGCAATGGGTCGATTTTCGTCCGCAAGTGACGGTCGAGGCCGGCGTTGCGCAATTCGTGAAGTGGTACCGCCACTTTTATCAGATTTGAAACGTCGGCCCTCGATCATAAGAAATCCAGGGAAACAGGGGCCTCTATGAGCCAAGACCTATTTGTATCCGTGCTGATTCCGGCCAAGAACGAAGCGAGCAATCTCCCCGCGCTGCTGGAAGAAATCCGCATTGCGCTGGCGGATGAAGCGTACGAAGTGATCGTTGTCGACGATGGCAGCACTGACGCCACGTTGCAGGCATTGCAACACACCCGGCACAGCGGCCTGAGCACGTTGCGCATCCTGCGGCACGAGCGTTCGCTGGGACAGAGCACTTCGCTCTACCATGCCGCGCTGGCCGCCCGGGGCCAATGGCTGGCCACACTCGATGGCGACGGTCAAAACGACCCCGCGGACATCCCCGGCATGCTGGCGCTGGTGCGCAGTGAGTCAGCCACCGCCGACCTGCAGTTGGTGGCCGGGCATCGGGTGAACCGCCGCGATACCGCGAGCAAGCGCTGGGCCTCGCGGTTTGCCAACGGTATACGCCGCCGCATGCTCAAGGACCAGACGCCGGACACCGGTTGCGGGCTGAAACTGATCCAGCGTGCGGCGTTTCTGCGTTTGCCGTATTTCGACCATATGCACCGCTACATTCCCGCGCTGATCCAGCGCCACAACGGTCGCATGATCACCCATCCGGTCAACCATCGATCGCGTACGGCCGGGGTGTCCAAATACGGCAACATTGACCGTGCGCTGGTCGGCATTCTCGACCTGATCGGCGTCTGGTGGCTGATCAGGCGCACGCGTTTGAACACCCACGCGCAGGAGATCGAAGGATGAACCTGTCCCGCGAAACCCTGTGGCTGGTGGTCGGTTTCAGTGGCCAGATCGCCTTTACCGGCCGCTTTGTCCTGCAGTGGCTGTACAGCGAATACAAAAAGCGCAGTGTGATTCCGGTGAGCTTCTGGTACCTGAGCATCATCGGCAGCGCGTTGTTGTTCGCCTACGCGGTTTACCGACAGGACCCGGTGTTCATCGCCGGGCAGGCGTTCGGCTCCATCGTTTACTTGCGCAACCTGCAATTGATTGCCCGCAGCAAAACCTTGAAGGACTGACCCATGCGCCGAACCCTGTCACCCGGCGTCGAATGCCTGGGGCTGATGTTGCTTGCTTTGTTGCTGGTCGGCGCAGGACTCGGTCTGCGCCAGCCGCAGAATGTGGACGAGGAGCGCTTCCTCGGCGTGGCGCTGGAGATGCTGCACAGCGGTTCGTGGCTGATTCCCCATCGCGCCGCGGAGATTTACGGCGATAAACCACCGATTTTCATGTGGACCGTGGCGTTTTTCACCTGGATCACCGGGATGCCCGCCATTGCCCTTTACATTCCGGGGTTGCTGTCCGCCACCTCGGTCACGGCCATGCTCTACGACCTGGGCCGCAGACTCTGGAACCGGCGTGCCGGTCGAACCGCGGCGCTGTTGTACCTGGCAACCTATCAGACCTACAGCATTCTGCGGACCGGCCAGATCGACAGTTTTCTGATTCTGTTCACCTCGCTGGGCCTGTACGGCCTGACCCGTCATCTGCTGCTCGGGCCTGCCTGGCGCTGGTTTTACGCTGGATGCGCCGCCATGGGGATCGGCGTGATCACCAAAGGGGTCGGCTTCGTGCCGGCGTTGATGCTGATTCCTTATGCCTACGCGGTGCGCAAAGGCTGGCCTGGCGTGGTGGCGATGCCGGGCGAGGCGCGCAAATGGTGGATGGGTTTTGTGGTGGTGCTGGGCGCCGTTGCCATCTGGCTGCTGCCCTTGGCGCTGTCCATCGCGCTCAATGGCGGCGCTGACGAAATCGCCTACGCGCGGGAAATCCTGCTGCGCCAGACGGCGGGGCGCTATGCCGCAGCCTGGGATCATCGCGAGCCGTTCTGGTACTTCTTCGTCAACGTGATTCCGCAATATTGGTTGCCGTTGGTGCTCGCGTTGCCGTGGCTGATTCCCGCCTGGCGCCGGCAATTGCGCAAGCGCGACGGTCGAGTGCTGGTGCTGCTGGGTTGGGTGGTGCTGGTCGTGCTTTTCTTCTGCCTGAGCAGCGGCAAGCGTAAGTTGTACATCTATCCGGCACTGCCGGGGCTGGTGCTGGTCGCCGCGCCGCTGATGCCGTGGCTGTTCAAGCGCTGGTTCCGTCGGCGTCTGCTCGGTTGGCGGATCTTCCAGGGGGTGGCCGTGGCCTGGTTTGCGCTGTGGTTTGCCCGCGGTTTCATCGAGCCGGTCAAGGACGGTGACAATCCCCACGAAGCGTTGATGGCGCAGGCGGCGGCCGTGACCCAGGGCGCCGATCTGGTGTTGGTCAACTGGCGCGAGGGGCATTGGTTGTTTGCAAGGCAACCGATCGTGCATTTCGGCATGGCCGGCTCAACCGTGGAGCAAGCAGCGCAATGGCTGCGCGAACATCCGCAGGCTTACGCGTTGGTGCCGGATGAACAACTCGGCCAGTGTTTCAATCAGCAGGCCGCCCGCGAGCTGGGCGAAACCTCCCGGGCGCAGTGGTCGATCGTCGGTGCCGATGCCGATAACGGCAATTGCCATCCTGGCCCGCCTGCCCATATCTATCGCTTCACCTGGGACCGTGCATCGCTATAATCGACCCCACGTTTCACACCTGTCACCACACGAGACTGCCATGACCATTTCCCTGTATGACGCTTCCGTTCCGGTTTTCAAACAAATGCTCACCGCCCTGAGCGACGTTCTGAACAAGGCCGAAGCCCACGCCACCGCCAAGAACATCGACCCGAACGCTTTCCTGCAAGCCCGTCTGTACCCGGACATGTTCCCGTTGGTGCGTCAGGTTCAGATCGCTGTGGATTTTGCCAAGGGTGTTTCTTCGCGTCTGGCCGAGATCGAAGTGCCGAAGTACGAAGACACTGAAACCACCTTCGCCGAGCTGCAAGCGCTGTTGACCAAGGTTCTGGCTTACATCGGCGAGATCAAGCCTGAGCAGATCAATGGCAAGGAAGGCATCGAGATCGTTACTCGTCCGGGCACGCCGAAAGAGAAGCGCTTCAGCGGCCAGGCTTACCTGTTGAGTTACGGCTTGCCGCAGTTCTTCTTCCACGTCACCACCGCTTATGCGCTGCTGCGTCACAACGGTGTGGAAGTGGGCAAGCGTGATTACATGGGCGCGTTCTAAACCGCCCCGGTACAAAAAAGCCCGCCAAGGTTTGCGCCTTGGCGGGCTTTTTGTTGGCCTTGCGGGAGTGAGCCTGCTCGCGAAGGCGGCCTGACAGCCGACCTGTTTCTATGATCGTACACATCCCCCTGTAGGAGCCGGCTTGCTGGCGATGGCGGTGGGTCATCCAACAAATTTATTGACTGGACGGACGCTATCGCCAGCAAGCCGGCTCCTACAGGGAATCGCGTTTGCTTTTGATTTTCACCACTCATCAGCCCGAGCGTTAGCTCGCCTTTCGCTTTTGATCTTGAGGTGCACGCCCCCTCACGAGAGGCCGGGCGCAGGTTCTGCGCAGTGGGCACCGCGGCAGGGATGCCGCGGTAGCCGCCCCCGGCCATGTATGGCCGATGGCGGCGGGCCCGCCGTAAGGGCGGAACCAATACCCGCCGTTACCGCAGAAACGGATATGCCCCCAATCCAAACAACCACCAACCCCCCCCATCACGCCAAGCGCTGAACCTTCTCTTCCTCACCCAAACAAGCCGCCGCCGTAAACAACACATCAGTCGAAGAATTCAACGCAGTCTCCGCCGAATCCTGCAACACCCCAATGATGAAACCCACCGCTACCACCTGCATGGCAATCTCGCTCGGAATGCCAAACAAGCTGCACGCCAATGGAATCAGCAACAACGATCCCCCCGCCACGCCCGAAGCGCCACAAGCACAGATCGCCGCAACGACGCTCAACAGAATGGCAGTCGGAATGTCCACCACAATACCCAGCGTATGCACAGCCGCCAACGTCAGCACGGTGATGGTAATCGCAGCCCCCGCCATGTTGATCGTCGCACCCAGCGGAATCGAAACCGAGTAAGTATCCTCATGCAGGCCCAGGCGTTTGCTCAACTCCAGATTGACCGGAATGTTCGCCGCCGAGCTGCGAGTAAAAAACGCCGTGATGCCGCTTTCACGCAAGCACATCATCACCAGCGGATACGGGTTGCGACGCAGCTTCCAGAACACGATCACCGGGTTCATCACCAGTGCCACAAACAGCATGCAACCCAGCAACACCGCCAGCAGATGCGCATAACCGATCAAGGCACCGAAACCGGAAGTGGCAAGGGTCGAAGCCACCAGGCCGAAAATCCCCAGCGGTGCAAAACGGATCACCAGACGCACGATCAGTGTCACGCCGTTAGACAAATCGCCGAGTACTTCTCGGGTGGTGTCACCGGCATGGCGAATGGCGATGCCCATGCCGATGGCCCACGCCAGAATGCCGATGAAGTTGGCATTCATCAGCGCGCTGACCGGGTTATCCACCACGCTCAGCAGCAGACTTTGCAGCACTTCACTGATACCGCCCGGCGCCGTCACCGCGACGTCATGGGTGGACAGCACCAGGCTCGACGGGAACATCATGCTGGCCACGACCGCGACCACCGCGGCGGCAAACGTGCCGAGCAGATACAGAAACAGAATCGGCCGGATGTGGGTTTCCTGGCCGTGCTTGTGGTTGGCGATCGACGCCATGACCAGCACGAATACCAGAATCGGCGCGACAGCTTTCAGCGCCGAGACGAACACTTTGCCGATGAACGCGGTGGACTTCGCCACCTCGGGCGCAACCAGCGCCAGGGCAATCCCGGCAAGCAGGCCGATGATGATTTGCGTAACCAGGCTCAAGCGTTTCAAGCGTTGCAATAGCGAAGGGGATGAAGCGGTCATAAAACGGCATCTCTGATTTTATTAGGTGCGGTGTGTCGCGACATCGCGTCCATTAAAGGGCGGATGAACAGGGTGTACGAATCGCAGGGCGCGGACTTTATCACAGCGTCGTCTGTATCCTTCAGACCTGTGACGATCTGCCACCCGCCTGTTAAACGTGAATGGCAGGTTCGTGCAACCGCGTTTGGAAACACTCTGTTAAGATTGCGCATCCTCATTTTCATCTCTGCCAGTGGGCCTTCGGGCTATCGCTGGTGTTGTCGTTTTCTGGAGTTCTGCATGCTGTTGCCCATCCTTCTGTTGTCCGCTGCCGGTTTCACGGTGCTGACCACGGAATTCGTCATCGTCGGCCTGTTGCCGGCGATTGCCCGCGACCTTGAAGTCACCATCGCGCAAGCGGGTTTGCTGGTGACCTTGTTCGCTTTCACCGTCGCCGCATTCGGGCCGTTCCTGACCGCGTACTTCGCCCGGTTCGAACGGCGCAAGCTATTCATCTCGGTGTTGATCATGTTCGGCCTGGCCAACACCCTCGCGGCATTTGCGCCGAACATTTGGGTGATGGCCGTTGCGCGCTTGATCCCCGCGCTCGGGCTGCCGGTGTTCTGGGCGCTGGCCAGCGAGACGGCGGTGGACATCGTCGGGCCTGATTACGCCGGGCGCGCAATCGCCAAGATTGGTTTCGGTATCGTCTGCGCCACGGTGTTTGGCATTCCGGTAGGCACGCTGATTTCCGATGCATTCGGTTGGCGCAGTGCCTTTGGCATTCTGGCGGTGATCGCGTTTGCCAAGGCGTTGTTGCTGTTTATCTACTTGCCGAAGACCAGCCTGCACCAGCATCAGGTGAGTTTCCGTTCACAGTTCAAGATCCTGCGCAGCCCGCTGATGATTGAGCACGTGTTGCTGTCGATCCTGGTGTTCAGCGGCATGTTCACCGCTTACACCTATCTGGCCGACATCCTTGAGCGGCTGGCCGGCTTCAATGGCACGGTGGTCGGCTGGTGCCTGATGGGCTTCGGCGCGGTCGGCCTGATCGGCAATTCGCTGGGCGGTCGTGCGGTGGATCGTCATCCGCTGATCGCTTCCGTGACGTTCTGCGCCTTCATGATTGCCGGCATGGTGGCGCTGGTGCCGAACATTCATTCGCCGCTGGGGCTGGCGGCGGCGATGGGGATCTGGGGTGTGACGCAGGCGGCGTTGTTCCTGGTCAGTCATGTGCGTTTGATGAAAGCAGCGCCTGAAGCGCCGGCCTTTGCCGCGTCGCTGAACATTGCCGGGGCCAACCTCGGGATTGGTCTGGGTGCGATGGTCGGTGGGCGCGTGATCGACAGCGTTGGCCTCGGCGGGCTTGGCTTTGCAGCGGCAGCATTTATCCTGGCTTCGATTCTGCTGGCCATGGCGCTGATGACCTTCAAACCCCGCGAAATCTGCGCCTGACCCTTCACATCGCGGTAAACAGCTCGCGTCGGGCACCTTCGGTAATCGCAACGATGCCGGGGTGCTTGACCTTGCGTTCCACCGAAATGGCGTAGAACGACTCGGTCACGGCATCGGTCTGGCCAATCAGCTCCACGCCGTACTGGTGTTTCACTTCATCGGCAATCACGCTCGGGCCGATGAAAATCCCGCTGCCGGATTGACCAAACGCCTGCATCAACGCGCTGTCGTCGAACTCGCCGACGATTCGTGGCTGGATCTGTTGCTCGGCAAACCAGCGCTGCAAGCGACTGCGCACCACGGTTTCCGGCCCCGGAATCAGCAACGGTGCGCCATGCAGGCTACGCGGAAAATCCTGCCCGTACTGCGCCGCGAGTTCAGCGGTGGCAAAGAAGCTGATCCCGCATTCCCCGAGTTTCTGGCTGTAGCCCTTGATGTCCAGGTGCGACGGCATCGGGCTGTCGGAGATCACCAGGTCGAGGCGCTGAATCGCCAGGTCGGCCAGCAAGCGTTCGAGTTTGTCCTCGCGACAGGTGATACGCAGCGGCTCGCTCAACTCCATGGTCGGCGCAATCAGGCGATAGACGATGGATTTGGGCACAACGTCGGCCACGCCGACCCGAAACAGAATCTGCTGCTCATTGGGCTGCGCCCGCAACATCAACTCCAGTTCACCGCCGAGCTGAAACATCTGCTCGGCGTAGGGCAGGGCCTGACGCCCGGCTTCGGTGAGTTCCAACTGTCGACCAACCCGGCGAAACAACTCGATCCCGTAGGTTTGTTCCAGCAGGGAAATCTGCCCGCTGATGGTCTGCGGTGTCAGGTTCAGCTGCTCGCAGGCGCGCACGATGCTGCCGGTCTTGGCCACCACCCAGAAGTAATGCAGTTGTCGATAGTTGAGCATGTTGCTGAAACCCCCTGTTCACCTCATGCGTAGGAACTGTCGAGTGAAACGAGGCTGCGATCTTTTGACGTTGCTTTTAAAGCGCAAAATCAAAAGATCGCAGCCTCGTTTCACTCGACAGCTCCTACGGGCGCCCCGTTGCACGTTTGAGGCTGGATTCGTTAAAACCGAAGTATAACCGCCAAAAATACGAATTTTCCTGAAGTGTTAGCCTCCCTAGAATGCCTCGCTATCAACGGGCCATCGTTTCGGCCCGTTCTGTTCTATCGAGGAAAGCATCATGAAGCTTACAACCACGGCACTGCTGATCGCGTCTTTACTGGTATTGGCCGGTTGCGACCAGGCCGAAAAAAGCGCTCAGCAACTGATGGGCAAGGCCGCCGAAACCGCCAAACAAGCGATCGACGATACCCACAAAGCGGCCGAGCAAGCGATCAGCGATGCCACCGGCGGGTTGATCAGCAAGAAAGAACCATCGGCCGAAGATAAAGAGAAATCCGAATCTTCGTCCCAGGAAATCTAAACCGTCTTAAACGAGTCAGGACTGACCCATGGAATACCTTTTAGAACTTGCTGCAAGCCCCACCGCCTGGGTCGCCCTGGCTACGCTGGTGGTGATGGAAATCGTGCTCGGCATCGACAACCTGATCTTCATCTCGATCCTGACCAATAAACTGCCCGAACAGCATCGGCAGAAAGCGCGGCGCATTGGTATCGGCATGGCGCTGATCCTGCGACTGGCACTGCTGAGCACCATCGCGTTCATCGTCCAGCTGACTGAGCCTGTGATCGAGATCCTCGGCCACGCGTTCTCCTGGAAGGACATGATCCTGATCGCCGGCGGCCTGTTCCTGTTGTGGAAGGCGACCACCGAGATTCATCACAGCATGGACCCGGCACCGGACGATCCGAAGTCGGCGACTTCGACCGTGACCCTGGGCTTTGCCGCCGCCATCGGTCAGATCCTGATGCTGGACATGGTGTTCTCCATCGACGGCATCATTACCGCTGTCGGCATGACCGAGCATTTGCCGATCATGATCATCGCGGTGGTGGTGTCGGTACTGGTGATGTTGCTGGCCGCTGACCCGTTGGCCAAATTCATCAACGACAACCCGACGGTGGTGATGCTGGCGCTGGGCTTCCTGATCATGATCGGCATGACGCTGATCGCTGAAGGCTTTGGCGCCCACGTACCTAAAGGCTACGTCTACGCGGCCATGGCGTTCTCGGCCACGATCGAGGGCTTGAACATGATGTCCCGGCGGGCAAAGCAGAAGCGCATCGCCGCTGAAGCGTAACCTGCGTTAAACAAAAGGCCGCCTGCGCTCGAAAGAGCCCAGGCGGCCTTTTTTGTTCGGGATTTTTTGTATGCGTCGGTCAATGAGCCGTCGCGTGGCGTGAAACCGATTTATCGGCCTTGGTTATCCGAACGGGCGGAGCAGGGTGATGGTGTCGGCGCGTAATCCGCAACACGCCCCACAACATGGCAGCGGCAACGGCCAGCCAGCCGGAAATCAACATCACTATGGTCATTGTCAGGCTCATCGGTGCCTCCTCTTTGCCCTGCTGCGGGCACACACTCTGTGCAAGTGACAGTCTAGTCGCTGCCGTGTTTCAGGCTATTGACCAAAGGTCGTCTGTCACCAACCAGTTCGCTCTATCGAATGCATTCGACTGCCGGTTAAGGCTATACCGCTGCCGCGTGGCGTCCTATGATCGATGGCCAAGCCGGGAGCACGATGACGGCGTCTGAACAAAAGAGTGATGAGGGTGCGGGGAATGTCGCGAATTCGAATGGCAGCACTGATTGCCGGTTGTGTTGCGGGTCTGGCTGGCTGTGCGGGAAGCGTTGCGCCGGAGGTCAAGCGGCTGCCGGAACGGGTAGAGCTCAGCGGCACGTTCTACCGCGGGCAAGACTATCAAAGCGGGCCGCAGGTCCTGGCGAGCATGCTGTCGCAGCAGGGCGTGGTGATCACGCCGGGGTTACTCGAAAAACCTCTGCACGTTCCCGGTGCCGAAGCGCAATTGCAGCAGAACATGCAGAACCTCGCCCGCGAGTACGGCATGGTCGTTTATCCCCTCGACAGCAATCTGCCTGCGCTGCTGACCCAGGTTGCGGCGGGTTATCCGGTGATGGTGCGCTTCACCGAAGGCTCGGCATTCTGGGCAGAACCGCGTTACGCGATTCTCGCCGGGTACAACCGTCAGAAACAGACCGTGCTACTGCGCGCCGGGATGAATCGTCGGGAATTGATGGGCTTCGGTTCGTTCGAGTCGGCTTTCAAGGACGCCGGTGGTTGGGCGGTGCTGATCCAGAAGCCGAACCAGATTCCGGCCAATGTCGATCAGCAACGCTGGTTGAAAGCAGCGAGTGACCTGGCTCAGGCCGGTCAGGAGCAAGCGGCAGCCCGTGCGAAGAAGGCGCTGGGCGCTCAGTAGGTTTCCGTTCGTCATCTGCATTGCACTGCTGCGCGCGGTTGGCCTCTGAAGGATAAGGACCCGGATTTTTCCCGGGTCAGTTCCAAGGAGGCGTTCATGACCAATCCCACTGCACCCACCGGCCCGCACTCGTCTGAGCATTCATCAGGCGACGAGTTGGGTTTTGATCCCGATTCGCCGGACCTCGCCGATCCTCAGGTCGACCCCATCGGACCTGCCAAGGCGCCCATGGACATAAAACCGGGCGAGGATACCAAGGCCCCCGCGAAGCCTTACGACCCGCTGGCAAATCTGAAACCCTGACGTTCAGTGTGAGGTGTGTATGTCTACTGATTCGAGTTTTGACGACAAACGTCCGGACAGCGTCCCAACCACCCCCGAAGATGACATTGATCCGGTGATGGATCCCGACAGCCCGATGCGCGACCCGTTGGCCAGGCCCGTGGTGGTGCCGACCGAACATCCGCAGGACAGGAGGGATCCGAGTGCCGGCGATGGCATTCCGGATGACGACCAGATGCCGCTGCCCAATGATTAACGCTGGACGAAAAAAAGCCCCGAAATGATCGGGGCTTTTGCTTTCTGCGCCGTTATTTGGAGGCTTCAACCACACCGCTCTGGCGGTGCTTGAGGTTCTTATCCGATTTGTATTGCAAGGCCACGGACGGAACGTCGGCGCTCTTGCCGGTCTCGACCCAATTGCGAATGCGACTGGCATCAGCAAAGTGCGTGTACTTGCCGAAGGCGTCGAGAATCACCAGCGCCATCGGGCGATTGCCCATGCTGGTCACCAGCACCAGGCAGTGACCTGCTTCATTGGTGAAACCGGTTTTCGTCAGCTTGATGTCCCAGTTAGGCTTGCCGACCAAATGATCGGTGTTGCGAAAACCCAGGCTGTAATTGGGTTTGCGGAACGACACGGTTTTTTCCTTGGTGGTGCTCAACTCGGTCAACAACGGGTACTTGTGCGCGGCGATCAGCAATTTGCTCAGGTCGCGGGCGGTAGAGACGTTACGAGGGGAGAGGCCGGTCGGCTCCACGAAGTGGGTGCTGGTCATGCCCAGCGCCTTGGCCTTGGCGTTCATCGCGGCAATGAATGCAACATAGCCGCCCGGATAGTGATGGGCCAGGCTCGCGGCTGCGCGGTTTTCCGAGGACATCAGGGCGATCAGCAGCATTTCCCTGCGCGGCAATTCGCTCTTGAGTTTCACCCTGGAAAATACGCCTTTCATTTCTGGCGTATCGCTGATGTTGATATTGATGTACTCGTCCATGTTCTGCCTGGCTTCGACCACGACAAGGCCGGTCATCAATTTGCTGACGGACGCGATAGGGACAACCACATCGGGGTTGCTGGCATAAATGACCTTGTTGGTCTGCATATCCAGCAGCAAAGAGCTGCCGGAAGCCAGCTTGAGTTGTTTCGTGTCTCGAGGTGCCGCGGTGGTATCAGCGGCATTGATCGTTGGCGTGATGAACGTCCCTGTAAATGCAAAAAATAGGCTCAGGATGGAAAGACGGATTTTCACGCTGGCAGACTCATAAGGTGTGGATTAGCCGTTCTGTAACGGGTTGTTTCTTGAAAACCGACGCATTTTAGGAGTATGGCTGAAGAACTGTCGATGGTTGTTCAATCAACAGATGAAAGTCCTTGAAAGGCCCTACAAAACAGCAGGTTTCCGGCGAATGGTAGTGGCCGTTCAGCGGGCAAAAAGAACCCCGCCATTGGCGGGGTTGTTTTGTTCGTCGCTGACGCTCAAGCGTGAACTCAGCTGTGCAGCGTTTCCGCTGCGTACAGCGTGTTTTCCAGCAGGCAGGCGCGGGTCATCGGGCCCACGCCGCCCGGCACCGGCGTGATCCAGCCGGCGCGGGGCAGGGCGGTTTCGTAGATCACGTCGCCGACCAGTTTGCCGTCTTCCTGACGGTTGATGCCGACGTCGATCACGATGGCGCCTTCCTTGATCCACTCACCCTTGACCAGGCCCGGCTTGCCGGCGGCCACCACCACCAGGTCGGCGCGACCGACGTGGCCTGCCAGATCCTTGGTGAAACGGTGGGCGACGGTCACGGTGCAACCGGCCAGCAGCAGTTCCATCGCCATCGGGCGCCCAACAATGTTGGAGGCGCCGACAACCACTGCGTCCATCCCGTAGAGATCGGCGCCGGTGCTTTCCAGCAGCGTCATGATCCCTTTGGGTGTGCACGGGCGCAGCAGCGGAATACGCTGGGCGAGACGGCCCACGTTATAAGGATGGAAACCGTCGACGTCTTTGTCCGGACGGATGCGTTCCAGCAATCTGGATGCGTCCAGGTGTTCAGGCAAAGGCAGCTGAAGCAGGACGCCGTCGATTGCCGGGTCGTCGTTCAGGCGATCGATCAGATCGGTCAGTGCTTCCTGAGTGGTTTCGGAAGGCAGGTCGTAGGCTTGGGAAATGAAGCCGACCTCTTCACAGTCTTTACGCTTGTGCGAGACATAAACCTGAGAGGCAGGATCGCTGCCGACCAGGATCACCGCGAGGCCCGGCGTGCGCAGGCCTTGCTCGCGACGCTCGGTCACTCGTTTGGCGATCTGCTGGCGCAGGCTGGCGGCGATCGATTTGCCGTCGATTAGTTGTGCAGTCATTGCGCGTGATTAACCATCGAGAGGGGAAAAAAAGAGAACGCATTCTCGCATGTCATGAGGTGAGGGCAAAGGCGCTTGGTCTGTAAATTCCCCTAACCCCTTTAATTAAATGAATTTTTTATAAAAAGGATTTGACGCCCCCCCGGGGGCTCTATACTATTCGTCGCACTTGTCGGGCACAGCCTAGCACTGGTTAAGAAGGCTGCGCGGAATTACGGTTCTGCAAAGCTGAAAAGCACTTAGTTTGTAGTCCTCCAAGAGTACAGATTAATAAGGCGCCCGTAGCTCAGCTGGATAGAGCATCCGCCTTCTAAGCGGATGGTCGCAGGTTCGAGTCCTGCCGGGTGCGCCATTAGGCAGCATTGGCACAAGTAGCGCGATATGGTGGGCGTAGCTCAGTTGGTAGAGCACGGGATTGTGACTCCCGTTGTCGTGGGTTCGATCCCCATCGTCCACCCCATATTTCGAAAGGCGCCAGATTAACAGTCTGGCGCCTTTGCTTTAACGGCTACACGCGGATGTGGTGGAATTGGTAGACACACTGGATTTAGGTTCCAGCGCCGCGAGGCGTAAGAGTTCGAGTCTCTTCATCCGCACCAAATAAAGCTTCACTCATGCCGGTTGGTCTGGTTGGGGCTCGACAGAGAAGTTGTTTGGCTTCTTTGTTACGCAATATGGTGGGCGTAGCTCAGTTGGTAGAGCACGGGATTGTGACTCCCGTTGTCGTGGGTTCGATCCCCATCGTCCACCCCATATTTCGAAAGGCGCCAGATTTAACAGTCTGGCGCCTTTTTTGTTTCAGTGTTTTGAATATCGGCGGCTGCGGTTCAGGGTCGCGAGGGCAGGGCGTTTCGTCGTATTTATGTTTCTCGATGATGCTGCGCTGCCCGCCGGCCTTGCGTGCAAGGTTGGCTGTCAGGGTGATGATCGGCAACCGCTTCTATATATAGAAGGGTTGGCGCAGAGCCTTGGCGTGATGGGTTGTATTTGCCACCGGGGCGAGACGCATTCGTGCATTCGTCCCTCTAAATTGCCTGCTGCGTTTTTACCCGTTTTCAGTAGGGTGACTTCTTGAGTTTGACCTACTAGAATGCATGCCCTTGATTCTGGGGTCGGAAACGGCCGGCCAACGTCTGTGCAACGAGGAATATCCATGCAAGTTTCTGTTGAAAATACTTCTGCTCTTGAGCGCCGCATGAGCATCACCGTGCCGGCTGAGCGCATCGAGACTCAGGTCAACAAGCGTCTGCAGCAGACCGCCCAAAAGGCCAAGATCGCTGGTTTCCGTCCAGGCAAAGTGCCGATGAGCGAAATCAAGCGCCGTTTTGGTGCTGATGCACGTCAGGAAGCTGTCGGCGACGTCATCCAGTCCTCGTTTTACGAAGCTGTTGTCGAGCAGAAGCTGAACCCGGCTGGCGCTCCTTCGATCGAGCCGAAATCCCTGGAAGCTGGCAAAGACCTGGAATACGTCGCGATTTTCGAAGTGTTCCCTGAGTTCACCGTTGCCGGTTTCGAAGGCATCACCGTAGAGCGCCTGAGCGCTGACGTTGCTGACGCTGACCTGGACAAAATGCTGGACGTCCTGCGCAAGCAGAACACCCGTTTCGAAGTGGCCGATCGCGCTGCCCAGAACGACGACCAACTGAACATCGATTTCGTCGGCAAGGTCGACGGTGAAGTGTTCGCTGGCGGTTCCGCCAAAGGTACTCAGCTGGTTCTGGGTTCCGGTCGCATGATCCCTGGCTTCGAAGACGGTCTGGTTGGCGCTAAAGCCGGCGAAGAACGCGTTCTGAACCTGACTTTCCCGGCGGACTATCAGAACCTCGACCTGGCGGGCAAAACCGCTGAGTTCACTGTGACCGTGAACACTGTTTCCGAGCCAAAACTGCCAGAGCTGAACGAAGAATTCTTCGCTCAATTCGGCATCAAGGAAACCGGCCTGGAAGGCTTCCGCGCCGAAGTTCGCAAGAACATGGAGCGTGAACTGCGTCAGGCGATCAAATCCAAGGTCAAGAATCAGGTAATGGACGGTCTGCTGGCCACCAACCCGATCGAAGTGCCAAAGGCTCTGCTGTCCAACGAAGTTGACCGTCTGCGCGTGCAGGCTGTTCAGCAGTTCGGCGGCAACATCAAGCCTGACCAACTGCCGGCCGAGCTGTTCGAAGAACAAGCCAAGCGCCGCGTTGTACTGGGTCTGATCGTGGCTGAAGTGGTCAAGCAATTCGACCTCAAGCCTGACGAAGCCCGCGTTCGCGAAATGATTCAGGAAATGGCTTCGGCCTACCAAGAGCCTGAGCAGGTTGTGTCCTGGTACTACAAGAACGACCAGCAACTGAACGAAGTCCGTTCGGTTGTGCTGGAAGAACAAGTTGTGGATACTGTTCTGCAGAAAGCTAGCGTGACCGACAAGTCGGTCTCTTACGAAGAAGCAGTCAAGCCGGTAGAAGCTCCACAAGCCGACTGATCGTTTTTGCGATAAGAAGTACACACCATAAGCCAGCCTTCGTGCTGGCTTATGCGTATTCAAGACATAACTATTTGGGAGTGACTGCAGAGCATGTTCCGTAATTCGTATATTCAGCAGAACTCTGATATCCAGGCCGCAGGCGGCCTGGTCCCGATGGTTGTCGAGCAGTCTGCTCGTGGCGAGCGCGCCTACGACATTTACTCGCGTCTTCTCAAGGAGCGAGTGATCTTTCTGGTTGGTCCGGTAGAGGACTACATGGCCAACCTGATTTGTGCGCAACTGCTGTTCCTTGAAGCGGAAAACCCGGACAAGGACATCCATCTCTATATCAACTCCCCGGGCGGTTCGGTGACGGCGGGCATGTCGATCTACGACACCATGCAGTTCATCAAGCCAAACGTGTCGACCACCTGTATCGGTCAGGCCTGCAGCATGGGCGCATTCCTGCTGACCGCCGGTGCCCCTGGCAAGCGTTACTGCCTGCCGAACTCGCGCGTGATGATTCACCAGCCACTGGGCGGTTTCCAGGGGCAGGCGTCGGATATCGAAATCCATGCCAAGGAAATCCTCTTCATCCGTGAGCGTCTCAACACGCTGATGGCCAAGCATAGCGGCCGCACTCTTGAAGAAATCGAGCGCGATACCAACCGCGATAACTTCATGAGTGCAGAAGCCGCGCGTGAGTACGGGTTGATCGATGAAGTGATCACCCAGCGCCCTGCTTAAAAATAAGCAGCTCAAATAAGGCGGGTCGGCTGGTCCGATCACCAGCGGGCTTGAAAAAGCCCGCAATAGCCTTCATCTTGTGTTGCAAGCCTATCGGATTTGGATCGAACGAATGACTGACACCCGCAACGGCGAGGACAACGGCAAGCTGCTCTATTGCTCCTTCTGTGGCAAAAGCCAGCATGAAGTACGCAAATTGATTGCCGGCCCCTCGGTCTTTATCTGCGACGAGTGCGTCGACCTGTGCAATGACATCATCCGAGAGGAGGTGCAGGAAGCCCAGGCCGAAAGCAGCGCGCATAAATTGCCTTCGCCTAAAGAAATCAGCGGCATCCTTGATCAGTACGTGATTGGTCAGGAGCGTGCGAAAAAGGTTCTGGCCGTAGCGGTGTACAACCACTACAAGCGTCTGAACCAGCGTGACAAAAAGAATGACGACGTCGAACTCGGCAAAAGCAACATCTTGCTGATCGGCCCGACAGGCTCGGGTAAAACCCTGCTTGCCGAAACACTGGCCCGCTTGCTGAACGTTCCGTTCACCATTGCCGACGCAACCACCCTCACCGAGGCGGGTTACGTGGGTGAAGATGTCGAGAACATCATTCAGAAGCTGCTGCAGAAGTGCGATTACGACGTGGAAAAAGCCCAGATGGGCATTGTCTATATCGATGAGATCGACAAGATCTCGCGCAAGTCTGACAACCCGTCGATCACCCGGGACGTTTCCGGTGAAGGCGTGCAGCAGGCCCTGCTCAAGTTGATCGAAGGCACGGTCGCTTCCGTTCCGCCTCAAGGTGGTCGCAAGCATCCGCAGCAGGAATTCCTTCAGGTCGACACCCGCAACATCCTGTTCATCTGCGGTGGTGCGTTCTCCGGTCTGGAAAAGGTTATTCAAAACCGTTCCACCAAGGGTGGCATCGGTTTCGGCGCGGAAGTTCGCAGCAAGGAAGAAGGCAAGAAAGTCGGTGAATCCCTGCGTGAAGTCGAGCCTGACGATCTGGTCAAGTTCGGTCTGATCCCGGAATTCGTCGGTCGTCTGCCGGTCCTTGCCACGCTGGACGAGCTTGATGAAGCTGCATTGATGCAGATCCTCACCGAGCCGAAAAATGCTCTGACCAAGCAGTACGCCAAGTTGTTCGAGATGGAAGGCGTGGACCTGGAATTCCGGGCCGACGCGCTGAAATCGGTCGCCAAACGTGCCCTGGAACGCAAAACCGGTGCCCGTGGACTGCGCTCGATTCTCGAAGGTGTGTTGCTCGACACTATGTACGAAATCCCCTCGCAGTCCGAGGTGAGTAAAGTAGTGATCGATGAAAGCGTTATAGAAGGCAAGTCCAAGCCACTGTATATCTACGAAAACAGTGAGCCGGCTGCCAAGGCCGCGCCAGACGCTTAAGCGTCACGCAGCTGGAATAAAGAAGGGGCCTTCGGGCCCCTTTGCTTTTGTGGGTGCTGGCCTGCCGGGTCGCTGCACCTCGGCGCTGGCGGCCTGACAGCTGACCATTTTCTCAAGCTTCTTCAGGCGGCGATCTTTTACTGCCTTTATCCGCTTGTTTTTTTCTAAACAAGCCCCCATCTTGGTTTCAAGCTTACTTCCATCTGTTTACGGCCTTATGGCCGCCGTAGAGGCGAAATCATGAAGACAACCATCGAATTGCCTCTCCTGCCATTGCGTGATGTTGTGGTTTATCCGCACATGGTTATCCCGCTGTTCGTGGGGCGCGAGAAATCCATCGAAGCCCTCGAGGCTGCGATGACGGGCGACAAGCAGATCCTTCTGCTGGCTCAGAGAAACCCTGCTGACGACGATCCCGGTGAAGATGCACTCTATCGCGTAGGTACGATCGCTACCGTTCTTCAACTGCTCAAGCTGCCGGATGGCACGGTCAAGGTTCTGGTCGAAGGTGAGCAGCGCGGCGCCGTGGAGCGCTTCATTGAAGTGGACGGCCACTGTCGTGCCGAAGTCTCGTTGATCGATGAAGTCGACGCGCCTGAGCGCGAGTCGGAAGTGTTTGTCCGTAGCCTGCTGGCTCAGTTCGAACAATATGTGCAGCTGGGCAAGAAAGTCCCTGCAGAAGTCCTGTCGTCGCTCAACAGCATCGACGAGCCAGGCCGCCTGGTCGACACCATGGCCGCGCACATGGCCCTGAAGATCGAGCAGAAGCAGGAAATCCTCGAAATCATCGATTTGTCGGCCCGGGTCGAGCACGTCCTGGCGTTGCTGGATGCCGAAATCGATCTGCTGCAAGTCGAAAAACGCATTCGCGGCCGAGTCAAGAAACAAATGGAGCGCAGCCAGCGCGAGTACTACCTGAATGAGCAGATGAAGGCCATTCAGAAAGAGCTCGGCGACAGCGACGAAGGCCACAACGAAATCGAAGAGCTGAAAAAGCGCATCGATGCCGCCGGCCTGCCGAAAGATGCCTTGGCCAAGGCCCAGGGCGAACTGAACAAGCTGAAGCAAATGTCGCCAATGTCCGCGGAAGCGACCGTGGTGCGTTCGTACATCGACTGGCTGGTTCAGGTGCCGTGGAAGGCCCAGAGCAAAGTGCGCCTGGATCTGGCACGTGCAGAAGACATCCTCGACGCGGACCACTACGGTCTGGAAGAAGTCAAAGAGCGGATCCTCGAATACCTCGCCGTGCAGAAGCGCGTGAAGAAAATCCGTGGTCCGGTGTTGTGCCTGGTTGGCCCTCCGGGTGTGGGTAAAACCTCGCTGGCGGAGTCGATTGCTCACGCCACCAACCGCAAGTTCGTGCGCATGGCCCTCGGTGGCGTGCGTGATGAAGCGGAAATTCGTGGTCATCGCCGGACTTATATCGGTTCGATGCCAGGAAGATTGATTCAAAAGATGACAAAAGTGGGCGTCCGCAACCCGCTGTTCCTGCTCGATGAAATCGACAAAATGGGCAGCGACATGCGTGGCGATCCGGCGTCAGCGTTGCTGGAAGTGCTCGATCCGGAGCAGAACCACAATTTCAACGATCACTATCTGGAAGTCGACTACGACCTGTCCGATGTGATGTTCCTGTGCACCTCGAACTCCATGAACATTCCGCCGGCGCTGCTCGACCGGATGGAAGTGATTCGTCTGCCGGGCTACACGGAAGACGAGAAAATCAACATCGCCGTCAAATACCTTTCGCCGAAGCAGATTACGGCTAACGGTTTGAAGAAAGGCGAGCTGGAATTCGACGCTGAAGCGATCCGCGACATCATTCGCTACTACACCCGCGAAGCCGGTGTACGTGGGCTGGAGCGTCAGATTGCCAAGGTTTGCCGCAAGGCGGTCAAAGAACATGCGCTGGAAAAACGCTTCTCGGTGAAGGTCACTGCCGACATGCTGGAACACTTCCTGGGCGTGCGTAAATTCCGCTACGGCCTGGCTGAATCGCAGGATCAGATTGGCCAGGTGACCGGTCTGGCATGGACTCAGGTCGGCGGCGAATTGCTGACGATCGAAGCCGCTGTCGTGCCGGGTAAAGGTCAACTGATCAAGACCGGTTCGTTGGGCGACGTGATGGTCGAGTCCATTACCGCAGCCCTCACGGTTGTTCGCAGCCGCGCGAAGAGCCTGGGGATTCCCCTGGACTTCCACGAGAAGCGCGACACGCACATCCATATGCCGGAAGGGGCGACCCCTAAGGATGGCCCTAGCGCCGGTGTAGGCATGTGCACGGCCCTGGTATCGGCGTTGACCGGGATCCCGGTGCGCGCGGATGTCGCCATGACCGGCGAAATTACCTTGCGTGGTCAGGTTCTGGCGATTGGCGGTCTGAAAGAAAAACTGCTCGCGGCTCACCGCGGCGGAATCAAGACTGTGATCATTCCTGAAGAGAACGTACGCGATCTGAAGGAAATTCCGGACAATATCAAGCAGGATCTGCAGATTAAACCGGTTAAATGGATTGACGAGGTCCTGCAAATTGCGCTGCAATACGCGCCGGAGCCCTTACCCGATGTAGCTCCGGAGATAGTTGCAAAGGATGAAAAACGCGAGTCTGACTCTAAGGAAAGAATTAGCACGCATTAGTACGCATTTGCCTGGGTGGCTTGTTGACAGCTTTTTAGAGCCCTTGTTATAAAGCGGCTCTTAAGTGTCTGTAGGCCATTCAGCACTCGTTTTTGCTTTCACCAAAAAACTTAGAATCATACTCAAATAGATATAAGGGGACTTAGAGTGAACAAGTCGGAACTGATTGATGCTATCGCTGCATCCGCTGATATCCCGAAAGCTGCTGCTGGCCGTGCGCTGGACGCTGTAATCGAATCCGTCACTGGCGCTCTCAAGGCTGGCGACTCCGTTGTTCTGGTTGGTTTCGGTACTTTCTCCGTGACTGATCGTCCAGCTCGCATCGGTCGTAACCCACAGACCGGTAAGACTCTGGAAATCGCAGCAGCCAAAAAACCAGGTTTCAAAGCCGGTAAAGCACTGAAAGAAGCTGTCAACTAAGTTCGATTCAGGTTTTTGCCTATCCGGGTCGGGGTCATGCCTGACCTGGCAGCGGAGCGGTAGTCCAGTCGGCAAGTCGCCGGTCCGAGACGCCGAGGGTCGCAAGTTCGAACCCTTGGTCCGCTCCGCCAGTTACGAGAAGGCGCATCCTCGGATGCGCCTTTCTTCTATCCGGATTCTACCCACGCTCCACGGTTGCCTAATTTTGAAGTTCAACCGTTTCTGGGGGACGCATGCTGCAGAATATCAGGGACAATTCACAAGGCTGGATTGCCAAGACCATTATCGGGGTCATCGTTGCACTGATGGCTTTGACCGGTTTCGACGCCATTTTTCAGGCCACCACCAGTCGTAATGATGCGGCCAAGGTCAACGGCGAAGAGATCAGCCAGAACGAGCTGAGCCAGGCGGTCGATATGCAACGCCGTCAGCTCATGCAACAGCTGGGCAAGGATTTCGATGCTTCCTTGCTCGACGAAAAAATGCTGCGCGAATCGGCCCTCAAAGGCTTGATCGACCGCAAACTGCTGCTGCAAGGCGCAGAAAACTCGAAATTCGCTTTTTCCGAAGCGGCTTTGGACCAGGTGATCCTGCAAACCCCTGAATTCCAGGTGGACGGCAAGTTCAGCTCCGAGCGTTTCGATCAGGTCATTCGTCAGCTCGGCTACAGCCGCATGCAATTCCGCCAGATGCTGGCTCAGGAAATGCTGATCGGCCAGCTGCGCGCGGGTCTGGCAGGTAGCGGTTTCGTCACTGACGCACAGGTTCTGGCCTTCGCCCGTCTGGAAAAACAGACCCGCGATTTCGCTACTCTGAACGTCAAGGCTGACCCGGCGGCAGTGAAGCTGACCGACGATGAGGTCAAGGCCTACTACGACGAACACGCCAAGGAGTTCATGACGCCGGATCAGGTGATCATTGATTACCTCGAGCTCAAGAAGTCCTCCTTCTTTGACCAGGTCGCCGTCAAGGACGAAGACCTGCAAGCGGCGTATCAGAAAGAAATCGCGAACCTGTCCGAGCAACGCCGGGCGGCGCACATTCTGATCGAAGTGAACGATAAGGTGACCGAGGCGCAAGCCAAGACCAAGATTGAGGAAGTTCAGGCCCGTCTGGCCAAAGGCGAGAAGTTCGAGGCCCTGGCCAAGGAATTCTCCCAGGACCCGGGTTCGGCGAACAACGGCGGTGACCTCGGTTACGCAGGCCCTGGTGTCTACGATCCAGCCTTCGAAACAGCGCTGTATGCGTTGGCCAAGGATCAGGTTTCGGCACCGGTTCGCACTGATTTCGGTTTCCATCTGATCAAGCTGTTGGGT
This sequence comes from Pseudomonas sp. SJZ080, assembly GCF_007828295.1. Classification (NCBI taxonomy): domain Bacteria; kingdom Pseudomonadati; phylum Pseudomonadota; class Gammaproteobacteria; order Pseudomonadales; family Pseudomonadaceae; genus Pseudomonas; species Pseudomonas sp. SJZ080. The sequence continues at coordinate 41,840 of NZ_VIUK01000030.1, read as the reverse complement.
GTCGAGGCGCCAGAAGTTCCGACCCTCGCCAGCCTGAAAGACAAGCTGACCCGCGATCTGAAAACCCAGCAGGTCGAGCAGCGTTTCGTCGAGGCGACCAAGCAACTGGAAGACTCGTCGTTCGAATCCTCCGATCTGGCCCAGCCGGCGCAGGACCTGAAACTGACCATTCACACCTCCAAGCCGTTTGGCCGTGAAGGTGGCGAAGGCGTTGCAGCCAACCGTGCCGTGCTCGCCGCCGCGTTCAGTCCTGAAGTGCTGGATGAGGGTGCCAACAGCACCGCCATCGAGCTCGATCCGGAAACCGTGATCGTGCTGCGCGCCAAGGAGCACCTGAAGCCTACGCAATTGCCGCTGGAAAGCGTGTCTGCCGCCATTCGTGGTCAATTGGCCAAGGAGCACGCCAGTGCTGCCGCCAAGACCAAGGCTGACGAGCTGATCGCCAGCCTGCGCGAAGGCAAGACGCCACTGGACAAGGCAATTGATGGCCAGGGCTGGAAAGTCACCGCAGCGGCGACACGGGCTCAGGAAGGGATTGACCCTACCGTGCTGCAAGCGCTGTTCCGCATGCCGAAACCTGCCGCCAAAGACAAGCCGACCTTCAGCAGCGTGACTCTGGCTGATGGCAGCCTGGTGATCGTGCGTCTGAACGGCGTCAACGAGGCCGCTGCACCGACTGAAGAAGAGAAGGCTCAATACCGTCGCTTCCTCGCCTCGCGCATTGGCCAGCAAGACTTTGCGGCGTACCGCAAGCAGCTGGAAGCAGAAGCGGACATCAAGCGTTTCTGATGCCTGATTGAGTTTCCCGCGCAACATAAAGACCCCGGCCGAAAAGCCGGGGTTTTTTGTGGGCAGAATCTTTTGATCTTTCCCCGAAGGGGACTTTTTCCTGTAAATGGCAGTCATTACACTTGTAACTGTTTCAAGACACTAATCGGTGCGACGCTAAGCATCGATCTGTTGCACAATACGGCCCGGACCGTTTTCTTCAGGATGTTCAATGTTTAAATCATTTCCCGTGCGGGTTGTCGGGCTGGCTCTGGTGCTGGCGGCCGCGGCCGGTTGCTCGTCGAAAAAAGCCCCCATCTATGAGCATGAGAACTTCGATGACTCCGGAACGTTTTCGCGCAACTATCCGGTAACCGATGCGCAAACCTGCGAAGCCGCCCGTCGGGCGCTGCTCAGTCAGGGCTACATCATCACCAGCAGCGATCCGAAACTGATCAGTGGCCACAAAAGCTTCCAGCAGACTGGCGATACCCACATGGAGATCAGTTTCAGTGTGGTCTGTGCCGATGATGGCAGCGAAGGGCACCACGCCACCATGTTCGCCAACGCACTGCAGGATCGTTACGCGCTGAAGAAAACCAACAATTCCGCCAGCCTTGGCGTGGGCGTGCTGGGTTCGGTATCGATGCCGATCGGTTCGTCCGATGATTCGATGGTCAAGGTGGCCAGCGAAACCGTATCGTCTGCCAAGTTCTACGAGCGCTTCTTTACCCTGGTGGAATTGTTCCTGCCGCCGGAAGCGAAAAAAGCCGCGCACATCGTCGAGAAGCCGAAAACCGACCTGGGCGTGCCTGAAACCAAGGCCGCCCCGGCTGCATTGGTGCCGGAGCCTGCACCTGCACCTGCACCTGCACCTGCGCCTGCCGCTGAGCCTGCACCGGCACCTGCCTCGGAACCGGTTGCGCCGCCACCTGAACCCGCACCGGTTGCCCCGGCCGAAAACGCCGAATCGGCCCCGTCGACGGAAAACGCCACCCCGCCGGCACAGTCGAATTTGCCTCCGCCGAGCGAGCCGATTCCCGCCATGCCGGTCACCAGCCAATAATCGCTCTGACGTTCCGGGATCAGCTCATCGCTCATCGATCCCGGGACAGCGTTCAAGATTGATCCGCGTCAACCCGGGCCGTATTCCTGCAGCCTTTATCGAAAAAATCCTGTGATAAATTCCTGACCGCCTGCTACGTTTTATTAAGTAGCGGCGAAGCGTCATGCCTGCGTCATTTTTCTTTCACGCGGGCACTTTATGCTCAAGGCGAAGGTCATTTATTCAAGCGTTTTTTCAATGAGCGATGGGGGATTCAAAATGGACGATTATCAAGAAGAGCTGCTCGAGTTCCAGGCCTTTGAACTGGACCCGCTGGAACCAGCCGAAGACGCTACCGAGCTGTAAGCGTCAGGCTGATTGGCGGTGACTGCGGCGAAATTCGCCGGGGGTCTGACCGCTCCAGCGTTTGAAAGCGCGTTGAAAGGCTTCGGCTGAGGCAAAGCCCAGCAGGTAAGCGATTTCCCCGAACGCCAGTTCGGTATCGCGAATGTAGGTCATGGCCAGGTCGCGACGGGTGTCGTTGAGAATTGCACGAAATTGCGTGCCTTCCTCGGCGAGTTTGCGGCGCAAGGTCCAGGTAGGCAGCTTCAGGCGTGCCGCCACTTCTTCCAGGTCGGGCTCCCGACCACCATTGAGCAACGGCCCCAGCAACTGAGTGATGCGTTCACGCAGGCTGCGGGTGCGTGTCAGCTGTTCCAGTTCCCGTTCACACAGTTGCAGCAGGTGCCGCCAGGTACTGGGGCAGTGCAGCGGGTTGCGCTGGGCGAGGCTGGCCAGGCTCAGACGCAGCTGGTTCTGTTCGGCGCCGAACTGGATCGGGCAATCGCCCAATACCGCATACGCATCTCGGTAATCCGGTTCATCGAATTCGATTTCGATGCGTTCGGCGCTCAAGGGAACAGGGCTGACGCTGGACAATTGCTGCAACCATCCGGCAAGGATCGAATCCACCACGAAGCGGTTGTAGGCGTTGTAAGGACTGATGGAATAGAACCGCAGCCAGGCACCCCGGGGGTCTTCGTGAAAGCTCGATTGGCCGCGATAGTTGGAACCGTACAACGCTTCGAAGCGAATCAGGCAGCGCGCCGCTTCCCGTACCGTTGGCGCCTGTGCAGCGGTGACCCCGGCCAGGCCGGCCTGGCTCAGGCGGCTGAGCTGGCCCATGCGCAAACCCAGCGCCGGGTTGCCGGTCAGTTGAATCGCGCCGTGGCCAAGACGCATGTAGCGCGGGATCGAAAGCCGGGCGCAGGCTTCGCCCAAGCGAGCCGGGTCGAGGCCATATTGATCGAGGAGGGGCTGAGGATCCAGGTCATGGCTGCGCACCGCATCGGCCAGGCTATGAACAAAGCCTACCGACAAATCACCCAGACGCACCGGCAACGGTTTCATGGCTTACAACCAGAGGTTCAGCAGGCGCGCGCCACGGACATTGCCACCGGCAAAATGCTGCCCGTTGCTGCTGAGGAAACTTTGCCCGGCGCTGCCCTGATCCCAGAACTGCCCGCGCAGGAATACACTTATGCCGGCGATGGCCTGGCTGCTGGGCGGTTGAGCGGTGAGTGTAAGGCGATGCCAAGCCTGGCCTTCGCTGAGCTCGCCGGCTTTGAGACTTACGGAGCCGGGCGTCGACAAACCTTTGTAACCGCGCCATGGCTTGTCCCAGGTATCGCGACCACTGACGAACGCCGGGACCGCGACCAGCTGAGCACCCTGATCGTCGAGTTTGCGGTAGTTGTCCGGGTACCAACTGTCGCTGCCGATCAGCACGCCAAGACGACCGGCCGGAGTATCGACGACGTTGAGCGTGTGTTCGCCATTGGCCTCGATCACATCGTGCTCGGCGAAAATCGGGTGCATCTGGCGCTGTGGCTGGCCAATCGGCAGACCATCGCGACCGAACACCACGCTGCTGTTGTACAGCGCACCGCGACCGATTTTCAGGGTGCCGTCGATGATGCTCGGCTCGGGCAACACGATGGAGCCCGCCACCAGTGTCACGTGAAATTCTTTCGCCAGGCCACCGAACAGCGCCTGGTAATCCTTGGCCATGCCTTTGGCTTTCATGCGCAGGTGCGCATCGTCCAGGCGGTTGTCGCCCTTGGCACTGATCAGGGCACGAACGAACTGCAAGGGATTGCTCACCGCCAGCCAGTTCATGGCTTCCTTGATGGTGTTGGCCTGGTACAGCTCGTCTTTTTCGCCACTGACCATCAACCAGGTGCCGACATGTTCGGGCAGCACGACGATGGTTTTTTCATTCAACAGGCCCTGTTCCTGGGCTTTCTGCAGATAGGCCGCGAGTTTTCGGTGCAGGCGTTCGGCGCTTTGATAGTCGGTGGGAAACAGCTCCGGCTGGATGCCCAGCAGGTTGCCGCGATCGGCAGGTGTGCCCTGATCGATGGCGAGATCGATACGCAGGTCCGACAGGTAATGACCCACCGGACGGTCCGCGGCCCACATGGCGTAGGTTGTCAGGGCGGCAATCAATGCCATGGAGAAGGTCAGGTACAGAAGTTTGCGCATGGGGAAACAGTCAACGGCCGTGTGCAGGGTTCATGATTGGCGTTCAGATTGGGATCGAGGCTACGGTAAAACAACGGGTTAGGGGTAGATTTACCTGGGTTTTTTGTTTTTTTTGTCATTTTGAGCTGAATGATGGGCGATGCGGTCGGGCGAACCCGAATCTGGATAGCCATCGATGCTATGTGCCGAATTCGTCATCACCTTGGCTTAAAGCGATCAAGCCGTGACAGCTGGAGTGGGCCAGGCTGGGCGGTCTGTTCAAGGAGGTGATTATGATCCGATTGTCCCTGGCCGAAGCTCGCGAGCTGGCCGAATCGATTTTGCTGCACAACGGTTTCAACCTTGCCCACGCTCAAGCGGTGACCGCCACAGTGATTGCCGGCGAGCGCGATGGCTGCGCCTCCCATGGTTTGTACCGGATTCTGGGCTGCGTCAACTCGCTCAGGGCCGGCAAAGTGGTGGCCGATGCCGAGCCGCAGATCATTGATCAAGCGCCTTCGATTGTGCGCGTGGAGGCGGCGGGTGGTTTTTCACAATTGGCGTTCCAGGCAGGGCTGCCGTTGTTGGCGCAGAAAACCCGGGCAAACGGTATCGCTGCGCTGGCAATCAATCGCTGTGTGCATTTCTCTGCGCTGTGGGTCGAGATCGAACAACTGACGGCCGCCGGCCTCGTGGCGCTGGCCTGCAATCCCAGTCATGCCTGGGTGGCGCCAGCAGGCGGCAGCCAGCCGGTGTTCGGCACCAATCCCATTGCGTTCGGGTGGCCTCGCGCGGGCAAGGATCCGTTTGTGTTTGACTTCGCCACCAGCGCGATTGCCCGTGGCGATATCGAGTTGCACCGGCGTGCCGGCAAAGCGATTCCCGAGGGCTGGGGCGTGGACGCGCAGGGTCAGCCAAGCACCGATGCCAATGTGGTGCTCGATGCGGGCGCGATGCTGACGTTCGGTGGGCACAAAGGTTCGGCACTGGCCGCCATGGTGGAGTTGATCGCCGGGCCGTTGATCGGTGACCTGACCAGTGCCGAGTCATTGGCTTACGACGCCGGCAGCAAGTCGTCGCCGTACCACGGCGAGCTGATCATCGCCCTTGATCCACGACGTTTTCTCGGTGAAGCCACCGAGCAGCACCTGGCCCGTGCCGAAGTCTTGTTCCAGAGCATTCAAGGGCAGGGCGCACGGTTGCCATCGCAACGGCGCTATGCGGCGCGAGCGCGTAGCCTGGTGGAAGGTGTGGAGATTCCCGAAGCGTTGTACAACGACCTGAACGCGTTGCTGGGATGAGTGAAAGAAGGCGCCACCGGTAAACCAGTGGCGTTTTTTTTACAGCGGGGCGTGTTGATTGCTGCCATCGACCAGGCGAGCGATGCCCAGCGGGTTCGCATTTTTCAGCGGGTCGGGCAAGAGCGCGTCGGGACAGTTCTGGTAGCACACCGGGCGCAGGAAACGCTCGATGGCCAGGCTGCCGACCGAGGTGCCGCGCGCATCTGAGGTGGCCGGATACGGCCCGCCATGCACCATCGCATCGCAGACTTCGACGCCGGTCGGGTAACCGTTGAACAACACCCGGCCGGCTTTTTGTTCCAGCAGTGGTAACAGCTCAGGGTGATTTTTCAGGTCGCCGGCTTCGGCAATCAGTGTGGCCGTGAGCTGTCCGTGCAAGTGTTGAAGTGCCCGTTGCAGTTCGGCTTTGTCGGCCACTTCCACCAACACTGTCGCCGGGCCGAACACTTCTTCCTGCAACAGCGGATCGCCATCGAGCAACAGGCTGACGTCAGCCTTGAACAGTTGCGGCTGCGCCTGTTTACCTTGTTGATCGTCGCCGGCCAGGTGAGTGATTTTCGGGTGCGCGTGCAGCGCCTGAACACCGTTGGCGTAGCTGTCGAGCGTGCCGAGGTTGAGCATGGTCTGCCCCGGTTGCTCGGCCATCAAGGCGCTCAGCAATGTGGTAAAGGTGCTGAACGCTGGCGAGCGAATACCGATCACCAGCCCCGGGTTAGTGCAGAACTGGCCGCAGCCGAGCACCACGGAGGCGGCGAGTTCGCTGGCAATTTTCTCGCCCCGCACTTGCAGCGCTTCGGGCAATACCACCACTGGATTGATGCTGCTCATTTCGGCGAACACTGGAATCGGCTGCGGTCGTGCCGCGGCCATGTCGCACAGCGCGCGTCCACCCTTGAGTGAGCCGGTAAAGCCAACGGCCTGGATGGCCGGATGCTTGACCAGCGCTTCGCCGACGCCCGCGCCGTAGATCATGTTGAACACACCCTTGGGCATACCGGTTTGCTCGGCGGCCCGCATGATCGCGTTGGCTACTTGCTCAGCGGTTGCCATATGCCCGCTGTGGGCCTTGAACACCACCGGACAACCGGCGGCCAACGCAGCAGCGGTATCGCCACCGGCGGTTGAGAATGCCAGCGGGAAATTGCTCGCTCCGAACACCGCGACCGGACCGATGCCGATCCGGTATTGGCGCAGATCGACCCGTGGCAGTGGCTGGCGCTCGGGCAAGGCTCGGTCGATGCGCGCGGCATAAAAATCGCCGCGTCGCAGGACGTGTGCAAACAGGCGCATCTGACTGCTGGTGCGCGTGCGCTCACCCAGAATGCGTCCGTTCGGCAACGCCGTCTCGCGGGTGACCAGGGCGACGAATTCATCGCCCAACGCTTCCAGTTGCGTGGCAATGGCCTCGAGAAACTCCGCGCGGCGACTGGCCGGCAAAGTGCGAAAGGTCGGGTAGGCGGTCGCGGCGGCCTGGGCGGCTGCGTCGACTTCTTCGACGGTGGCCTGCATGAACGCGTAGGGCAGCGCCTCTCCGGTACTGGCGTCGTGGCTACGCACGGTGACCTTGCCGACTGCACTGCGCGCACCGCCGATGTAGTTGTGGCCGATGATCTCGGGCATGGAAAACTCCGTTTGGTATGTAGAGGACCTGTAGGAGCCAGCAAGCCGGCTCCTACAAGGGACCGTGTCAGGCCAGCGAATTGCTGCGGCGTGCGGCCACCGGTTCGGCGTCGTTCAGGGCGGCGATGCGCGCGGCAGATTCGCTGTCCACCAGATGCAACGACTTGCCACGCGTCTCACGGGTCAGACCGACCGCGATGATGGAGATCAGCGACGCAGCGACCAGGTAGAACGCAATCGGCGTGGAGCTGTGGTACTTGTTGAGCAAGGTGATCGCGATCAGTGGCGCGAGTGAGCCGGCGAAGATGGGCGCCACCTGATAGCACAGGGACAACGCGGTGTAGCGCACGTGGGTCGGGAACATTTCGGCCATCAGCGCCGAGTAGGGCGCATAGGTCATCGACTCGATGGCCAGGCCCAGAGTGATGGCAGCCATGATCAGCCAGTTGTTGCCGGTGTCCATCATCGGGAAACCGATGAACCCCCAGAATGCCGTGAGTACAGCGCCTGTCAGGTACACCGGTTTGCGCCCGACCAGATCCGACAGATACCCCATCAGCGGAATCATGAAAAAGTGCAGCAGGTGGGCACCGAACATCAGCAACAGAATTTCGGAAGTGTCTTTGTGCACCACCAGTTTCAGGTAGGTAATCGAGAAGGTCACGACGGTGTAGTAGAGGATGTTTTCGGCAAACCGCGCACCGATACCGACCAGTACCGAACGCCAGTGGTGACGCAGCACTTCCACCACGCCCAGTTGCAGTTGTTTGGTTTGCGCCTGACGGGCCTGGGCTTCCTTGAAAATCGGCGCGTCATCGACGCTGGTGCGAATCCAGTAGCCGATCAGTACCACGATGGCCGAGAACCAGAACGCCACGCGCCAGCCCCAGGCGAGGAATTGCTCCTCCGACAGGTTCGACGACAACAGCAACAGCGCAACCGTCGCCACCAGGTTGCCGGCCGGCACACCGGCTTGCGGCCAACTGGCCCAGAAACCTCGGCGATTGTCCGGGCAATGCTCGGACACCAGCAGAATCGCACCGCCCCATTCGCCGCCAAAGGCGAAACCCTGGATCAGCCGCAGGAGCACCAGCAACACCGGTGCGGCATAGCCGATCTGGTTGAAGCCGGGCAGGCAACCCATCAGGAATGTGGTAACGCCGACCACCACCAGGCTCAGTTGCAGCAGGCGCTTGCGGCCGTATTTGTCGCCATAGTGACCGAACACCAGGCCGCCCAGCGGGCGGGCGAGAAAGCCCACGGCGTACAGGGCGAAGGCGGCGATGATGCCGTCGATGGGGCTGTCGGTCTGGCGGAAGAACAACTGGCCGAAGACCAGTGCCGACGCGGTGCCATAAAGAAAGAATTCATACCACTCGGCGACGGTGCCGGCCATGGCGGCGGCCACGACACGCTTGAGTCCCGAGGGTGTGGTTGCGCTTTGCGTGTGTTGAGCATCAGGCATGCTGGCGTTTCCTGTAAGGGCGCAAAAACAGGCAGCCGGGCCGGGTCCGCAAAGACCCGCCCGGCAATCACTCAGAGACCGACGTCCGGCAACGACGGACGGTTGGCCAAGGCCTTGGCCATGATCTGTTCGACGAAAACCCGGTCGGCTTCCGGCAGGGCCAGGCGTGGCGGACGGGTCAGGGCACTGCCACGACCGGCGATGGCTTCGCAGAGCTTGATGCATTGCACCAGGTCGGCCCGGGCGTCGAGGTGCAGGATCGGCATCAGCCATTCATAGATCGGCATGGCTTCGGCATAGCGTCCGGCCTTGGCCAGTCGGAAGATGGTTTCGCCTTCTTTCGGGAACACGTTGGACATGCCCGACACCCAGCCTTCAGCCCCCACGGCGAGGCTTTCCAGCACCACGTCGTCAAGGCCGGCGAACAATACGAAACGGTCACCCACTTCATTGCGAATGTCGATGAAGCGGCGGGTGTCGCCAGACGAATCCTTGAAGCACACCACGTTATCGCAGTCGGCCAGGGCAATCAGGATGTCCGGGGTCACGTCGTTTTTGTAGATCGGCGGGTTGTTGTAGACCATCAGCGGTACGTCGGCATTTTTCGCCACGTAGCGGTAATGCTCGGCGGTTTCGAACGGCTTGGAACCGTAGACCAGCGCCGGCATCAGCATGACGCCATCGACACCGACCTTGCGGACTGCGTTGGCGACCTTGGCCGCTTCCACACTGGTGAACTCGGCCACGCCGCAAATCACCGGCACGCGACCGCGAGAGGCATCGACTGCGACTTCAGTGACGGCGATTTTTTCTGCAGCGGTCAACGAAGTGTTTTCGCCTACCGAGCCGCAAACCACCAGGCCCGAAACGCCGTCGCGAATCACGTTGGAAATCACCTGATGGGTTTTGTCCAGGTTGATCGAGAAGTCATCGTTGAATTGAGTGGTCACCGCGGGGAAGACGCCACTCCAGTTAATTCGCTTGCTCATTGTTACCTCCGGGTTGTTTATTGTATTTCGTATACGATATTTAAAATGAAAAGAATCGGCTAGTGCTTTTTTCAGGTTTGAAGGGTTTTTGTCAGCCGTTGGTCCGGGGAGGGCAGGGATTCAGCGTTCAGGCACCGGGCCAGGTGTCTGACAACCGATAGCCTTGTGGCCATGGATCGCTTGGATCGAGCAGCAATTGATGGGTGCCGGTGATCCAGGCACGGCCGGAAATGCAGGGGTAGATAGCGGCGCGTCCGGCCACTTCGGTCAGTGAGTCAATCCGGCAGTGGAATTCGGAGCCAATGATCGAGCGACCGATAAAACGGTCTCCGGCCTGCATCAAACCCTTGGCTTGCAACACGGCCATGCGCGCGGAGCAGCCAGTGCCGGTAGGCGAGCGGTCGATCTTGCCCGGTTGAATCACCACCGCATTAGCACCGGTGGCGATGCCGTTCTCGTAGACGATGGGCGCTGCGATCTGGCAAAAGGAAATGTGTGACCACTCAGGGTTCAAAGGATGTACAAAGCCCAATTGCTCGTTGGCGGCACGGGTGATTTTCAACCCGACCTCCACCAGGTCGGCGGCCTCATCGGGGCTGATTGAAAAGCCCAGTTCCTTGGCATCGGCGATCACAAAGCTGTCTCCGCCATAGGCGGTATCGACCTTGAGCGTGCCGACACTTTCTACTTCGATCCACGCGTCGAGGCGATCGGCGAAGGACGGCACGTTTTTGATTTCCACCCGTTCGACTTTGCCGTCACGGCAATCGGCCACGGCTTCGATCAGCCCGCCGGGGGCTTCGAGCACCAACCGGGTTTGCGGCTCGGTCATCGGCACAATACCGGTGTCGAGCAACACGGTGACCACGCACAATGAGTTGGAGCCGGACATCGGCGGGGTATCCGCCGGTTCCATGATGATCCAGGCCATCTGTGCCCGCGGGTCCTTGGCCGGCACCAGCAGGTTGACGTGGCGGAACACTCCGCCACGCGGCTCGTTGAGCACGAAGTTGCGCAGGGTTTCATCCCTGGCGATCCAGCGTGATTGTTCCCAGACTGTGGCGCCGGGCGGTGGTGCGACCCCGCCGACAATCACGTCGCCGACTTCACCTTCGGCGTGGCAGCTGACCACATGAATGACTTTCGATGAGCGCATGGTTTGCTCCTTGTTTTGTCTGTTCGGGCCCCTTCGCGGGCAAGCCCGCTCCCACAGGGTTTGGCGGCGTACATAAAATCGGGGCTCAACCCAGGCCAATGTGAGAGCGGGCTTGCCCGCGAAGGGGCCATCCGTTATTTCACCGATTTCAGAAACGCCGCGGTTTCCGCCTGTACCGGATTACCGATCACCTGATCCGGCGAGCCGATCTCGTGCACCAGGCCGTTGCGAAAGAACGCCACGCGGTCGGAGACGTCCCGGGCGAAGCGGATCTCGTGCGTCACCAGCACCATGGTCATACCGTCTTCGGCGAGCATGCGCATGGTGTCCAGCACTTCGCCGACCAACTGTGGATCGAGGGCCGAGGTGGCTTCGTCGAACAGCATGTAGTCCGGTGACATGGCCAGGGCGCGGGCGATGGCCATGCGTTGTTGCTGGCCGCCCGAGAGTTTGCCGGGGAACACCTTGAGCTTGTCACCCAGGCCAACGTGAGTCAGTTGTTGCACGGCCAGTGCCTCCGCTTCGGCCTTGCTCTTGCCGAGGACTTTACGCGGAGCGAGCATCACGTTTTCCAGCACAGTCAGGTGTGGAAAGGCATTCCATTGCTGGAACACGATGCCGATCTTCTGCCGCAGGCGGTTGAGGTCGGTGGTGCGGTGGTGCACCTCGACGCCATCCACCCGGATGTTGCCTTTCTGGATCGGCTCAAGGCCATTGATGCACATCAGCAGCGTCGATTTTCCGGAGCCCGAGCCACCGATGATGGACACCACCTCACCCTTGTTTACCGTCAGGCTGACGCCCTTGACCACATCGAGGTCGCCGAAGGATTTGTGTACGTTGTCGATCTCAATCATTTTCTTGCCACCTTCTTTCCAGACGAGCGCCGAGGCGTGCGACCACCAGGCTCATGACGTAGTAGATAAGGCCCGCGATGCACAGCACCAGCAGCGGCTCCTGAATGCGGGTCACGATGGTTTGCGAGGCGCGCAGCAGTTCGACGATGCCGATCCACATCACCAGCGCGGTGTCTTTCATTACGCCGAGCACCAGGTTCAGCCAGCCGGGAAAGGCCACCCGTGAGGCCATCGGCAGGACGATCCAGCGCAGGTCCTGGAAGAAACTCAGGCCCAGCGATCGGCTGGCCCGGCGAAGGGGCAGCGATACCGACAACACGCCGCCGCGCACGATCTCGGTGAAGTACGCGGCGGCGTAAACCCCGAGCACGATGCAGCCGACGCTGAACGCGCTGATGTTCAGGCCGACGATGCTCTTGAGCGAGTTGAACAACACGAACTGGATCAGCAACGGCACGCTGCGAAACACGTCCAGCACCCACGCCAGCGGCAGGCTGGCTCGTGGCAACAACGCACGCAGCAGGCCGAACAGCAGCCCGGCGAACGTGCCGAGCAGGATCGCCCAGCAGGTCAGTTGCAACGTGACCCAGGCGCCGTTGAGCAGGAACAACAGGTCGTTCCAGGAAAAACCGGTGGAAAACATAGTCACGTCCTCAGTAACGGAACAGCCGCCAGGCCATCAGCCGGGCCGTCGCGACGATCGCCTTGGCAATCAGGTAATACAGCACCGCCGCGATGGTGAAATATTCGAAGGTGCGGAAGGTCTTGACGTTGTAGTCCTGGGTGACGCCGGTCAGGTCGTTGTTGAGCCCGACAATCACTCCCAGCGACGTCATCAACACCGCCCAGACCATCTGGTTGCTCAGCGGGTAGAACACGATTCGCAACAGCTGCGGAACGATGATCATCCGGTAGGCCTGGAAGGCACTCATGCCCAGCGAGCGTGCGGCCCGCACTTGCGTGTCGGGCACCGCCTTGAGCCCGCCGCGAAAGTTTTCCGCGAGATAGCCGGCATTGTTGAAGGTGATCCCGGCCAACAGCGCGAGCCAGGAGCTGACGTGCAGGCCCATTGAGCCGAGGCCGAAGTACAGGATGTAGATCTGGAACAGCGACGGGGTATTACGGGCAATCGACACCCAGCCGTTGCCGATGCCGCGCAGCAGCGGATGTCTGGTTTCGCGCATCACCGTCAGGGCCAGGGCGATCAGTACGCCGAAAATCATCGACAGCGCCGCGGTCTCGAACGTGACCCAGGCGCCGGCGAGCATGTCCGGCAAGGCGCGCAGGGTCGCGCGCCATTGGAAGGTGTAATCAAACATGCGCGTGGCTCTCCATCAGCAAGGCAGGTTGCAACCAGGTTGGCAGGCGTCCGCTGGCACTGGCGGTGCAGGCCGCGTCGACGCACTCGGCGAGGCTGGCGAAGTGCACCTTGCGCCCCACCAGGCCGGGTGCGTAATGGGCGTATTTGCCCGAGTTGGTCATTAACGTGGTGGCCGCCGGCGGAATCACCGGCTCGCCGAGCATGCACCAGCAGGTGTCGGTCACCAGGGTGGCGCCGAAGGCTTCAATCACACCGATGTGCCCGGCGTCACGGGCCTGCTCCAGCACCGTCCGACCGCACGTGATGGCGAGCACCACCTCGGGGTGTTTGTGCCGGCCGCGGCACAAACGGGCCAGGTGAGCGAACTCGCTGAGCGAGAAGTGCGGGTTGCCCAACGAAACCACATCCACGTGTTTATCGCGGGCGCTGTTGAGTTCACGCCAACTGAACAGCAGGTCCTGCAGGCGGATCGTTTCCACAGGCACACGGGCATCCGGTTCCAGCACCTGTGTCGAGTCGAGTGCTTCGGGTGTGACCCCGGCGATATGAAACAACGGCGCGGCCGACGTGGTGGCAAACGCCGCGCCGAAGGCTTTCAGATCGTCGAGGCCTGGCTGGTACTGTTCCAGCCCGAACACCAGCGGGATCCGGCTGCCCGCGAGGGCGCCGATGTGGTAGCCAAGCAAAGGGTAAAACGCATCGTCGAGTTCGCCCAATTCCGGTAATTCAACGCGCAGGCGGGCTTTGCGTGATGCCTCCAGATGACAACCGATCAGGGGCGCGCGGCCGGTCAGGGCGATGCAGATATCCAGGTAATCCGGGTACTTCAACGTGCGCGCACCGAGCACGCTGTTGGCGTAGACCACCGCGTTGGATTCAGCCCAGACGATTTGCTCGCCGGCCTTCGGAGCGCTGTCGAGCAAGTAGGGGGCGCAGGTGAAACTGAGCTGCGCACCCATCGCCATGTAGGCATCGCCCAAGGCACTGGCCGGTTCGCCGAACAACGGGTCGATGCCCAACTCTCGCCAGCGGCGCTGGTCCACGGAAATTGAATTGAGGGTGGTGGGCACGCGAACCTTTGCGCCCCAGTGCACCAGTTGTTCGGCAAAGCGCAGGCTTGCAGGTCCCGTGTAAATACAACCGTCGATGTGGGCCTGAGAGATATCCACCAGTTGGTGGGCGCCTTGCAGTTCGGCCATGCGCAGGACAATCTGCATGGCCATCTGCGCGGCTTTGCCATGTTCGCCTTCGAGCAGCGAACGGTCGAACCCGGTGAGCTCAATCGACTCGTTGGTTTCGCCTGTGTGCATCAGTGTTTCGGTTGGCTGCCAGTCATCGATGGGCACGTGATCGAACATCGCCAGCGAGGTGCCTTCGACTCGGGCGAAGGCTTTGCCGCGCAACGTAGCGAAGGCCTCCCGGCCGATGCACAGCACCGGCAGGGAACGCTCGAAAATGGTCTGTGCCACCAGCACGCCCAAGGTCAGGATCTCATCGGCTTCGGCCAGTACCAAAGCGGCCGGTGCATGACCGTTGCTGATCAACTCCATCAGCACGCTGCTGCCGGTACACGAACCGCGACCACTGGGAATGGCCAGTACACGACCGGCCAGGTGTAAGCCGCTGAGCGGATGATGACGGTCGATGACTTCACCCGTGTAAGGGTCGACGCCGCCCCAGAAGCTCAGCCCGACATCGGCAAACAGCAGCGCGCCCTGGGCGGAGCCCGGGACCAGGTTACGACCGATGAGAGCAGTGGACCCAGGCATGCCGGACACTTTAGTAGTAGACCTTTGGCACGGTCAGGTCAGTCGGCGGGATTTCAGTGCCGACCCATTTGGTGAACAACTCGTTGTAGCGACCGCTGCGCACCTGCTGGTTGACGAACAGGTTGAGGTAGTTGAGCAGGCCGTACTCATTGCGCTTGGCGCCCAGTGACACATAGTCGATGGTGTAAGGCGCGTTGCCGGCGATTTTCAGGTTTTTGTATTTGCCTGACTTGATCGTCGCGGCGGCCACGGTATTGGTGACCACCGTGGCGTCGATGTGACCCTGGGCCACAGCCAGAAGCGTGTCGTTTTGTGACTGGTAGGCGCGGAAGGTGCCGCTGCCCCATTTCTTCACATCACCCTCCAGTGCGATGGCTTCAAAGGTGCCGCTGGTGTTGCCCAGTGCTTTGCCCTTGATGTCGTTGAAGCTGTTGATGCCCGTGTTGTCGCGGGTCAGCACGACCATCTGGAAGGCGAAGTACGGCACGGTCAGGCCAACGGTCTTGGCCCGTTCGAGGGTATCGGAGGTCGAGGCGACGATCACGTCGGCCCGCCCGGAGACCAGTGCCGGAATACGGTCCGGGAACGGCGTCTCCACCACTTCGGCCTCGACCCCCAGGATCTTCGCCAGGTCGTTGCAATAGTCCACGTCGAAACCGGCGGGAGCGTTGCTGGCATCGCGGAAACCCATGGGGGGGAAGTCCAGGGTCACGGCGCAGCGCAGCTTGCCTGAACCGATAATGTCGTCGAGCTTGTCCGCGTGCGCGGAGGCAATGAAGGAGGTACTGAGCACAGCGCTGAGGGCTACGGCAAATGCGGGGTTTTTCATAGAGGCCTCGTGATCGGAAAGTGCTGTTAGATATCGTATTGGGGATTTCGTATACGATATTAACAATAGCAATCGACGTGCCGATTTTGTTTTTTTGCCTGCGATTTTTTGCCAGCCCTTGAGGCAGGGCTGCTTAAAGGCTATTGGCCGCACAGCGGCGTCATGACGTCGATCGGAAGGGTGTTACGGAAGGGAGCACAGCGAGTGCCTGGCGCCCCTTAAAGGAACATTTCAGCGACGCCCATCGCGGTACTGGCTGGGCGACAGACTGGTGAGCGCGCGAAACTGGCGGCTGAAGGCACTGTGGTCGGTATACCCGCAGCGCAGGGCGATTTCGGTGATGGGCAGGTCCGTGTCCAGCAACAGCCGCGAGCCTTCTTCGAGGCGGGACTTGTGGATCATCTGCCGTGGCGTGAGCTGGAACACCCGTTTGCAATGGCGTTCCAGTTGCGCCACGGAGAACCCGGCGATGGCCGTCAGTTCGGCAAGGCTGATGGGGCGGGCGAAATGGCGTCGGATGTGCGCGTCCACCGCCGCCAGTTTCTGGAATGCCGGATGGTTGGACTGGGGCAGTTGCAAGTCGCGCGAAATACCGGCCAGGCCGACGATCTGCCCGTGTTCGTCATGCAATGCGAGCTTGTGGGTCAGGCACCAGACCGGCTGGTTGCCGAAATACAGGTGCAATTCCAGTTGATCGGCCAGTTCGCGGCCGGTCGACAGCACCCGCCGATCCTGCGCTGTGTAGAGCGGGCCAAAGCGCTCCGGAAAGACCCGATCCGCTGTCAGCCCGAGCAGTTGCTCGCTGTGTTTGAAGCCGCAGCGCCGGGCCAGAGTCTGGTTGACGAAGACGTAGCGCGCCTCGCTGTCCTTGATGAAAAACACCACGTCCGACAGGGTGTCGAGCAGCGTCGCGATGGGTTGCAGACAGCTCAGCAGCGTCGGCAGGTCGCAGGGTTTGAAGTGATTGAGTGAGGGGAACATAGCGCTGGGGCCTGGTGGCAACTACCGGGATCATAAAGACTCGGCAGCGCACCTGAAACCCCAGGCCAGGTCTTTACGCGGGTGGGGTGTCGTCCAGGCACATCAGGGTTTCGATGCGTGCCGGGTTGAATGGTGGCCGGGGAGCCGAGGGTTGCCAGTCGAACAGATACTGCAAGGCGCCGCCACACACTCGGCCCTGACAGGCGCCCATGCCGCAGCGACTCGCCAGTTTGGCCGCGCGCCAGTCAGTGTGCCCGGCCAATGCCGCGTAGGGCACGTCTTCGCATCGACAGACCAGCGTGTCGGCCTGCGCCAGTGACTTGAGGTGCGGGTTGAGGCTGAAGGCGCTGTTCAACGCCTTGGCGAAACCCTGCCAGCGCGTCCGACGTGGCCACAATTGACGTGCTGCTGCGGTGTCACCGACAGCGGCATACCCGGCGATTGCGCCTTCGACCAACGCCAGTTCACTGCCGCCGAAACCGGTACATTCCCCCGCCGCGTAGTGATCGGCCTGGCTTGTGGCTTGCCAGGCATCGACTGCGAGCGCCGTGCCATCGAGGGCGCAACCCAAAGCTTGGCCGAGCTGAGTATTGGGAATCAGGCCGAAACCGCAGGCCAGGCGATCACAGGCCAGTTCGACGATTTTTCCCTGTTGCTGCAGTCGCACGCCCTCCAGCCGTTCAGTACCCAAGGCGGCCACTACGTGGGAGCCGCTTCGATAATGGCGGTCGAACAGGGTGAAGGATTGCAACAGCTTGCCGGGCCAGCGGGGCAGTTGCAGAGCGAACCCGGCGACCGCCATCGAAGAGGCCTGCTCGGCAATTCGCAGCACGTGGGCGCCGTTGTGTTTCGCGGTGGCCGCACTGGCCAGTAACAAGGGCCCGCTGCCGGCGATCACCACGCGTTCGTCCTGCACCGGCAGACCGCCCTTGATCAACGCCTGGAGTCCTCCCGCGCCTGTCACCCCCGGCAATGTCCAACCGGGAAACGGCAACAGCAACTCGCGGGCCCCGGTGCACAGAATCAGTTTGTCGTAGCCGATCAACCAGCCATGGTCGGCGTCTTCCACCAGCAATTGTCTGGGACCGCAACAGGCGATCACGCGAGTGCCGCCGTGGTGGCGAATATTGCTGTGGGCGTGCAGGCGCTCGCGCATCTGCCGCGCCTGATTTGGCAGACAGGCCTGAGGCCCGTCGCGCCAGATCTGGCCTCCCGGCAGCGGGTTGTCGTCGAGCACGATGATGCGTGCGCCACTGGACGCGGCGGCGAGGGCGGCACTCATGCCGGCGGGGCCGGCGCCGATGATAAGCAGGTCGGCGTATTCGTTCATGGGCGGGTCTGCACTTGCATGCCGTGCTGGCACAACGTCTGGCAGGCCAGTCGGCGGCGGCCGTCGATGGTCACCCGGCATTCCTGGCAGATGCCCATGCCGCACAGCGGTGCGCGCCGCTGACCGTTGACCGAGGTGCGACTGCAACCGTCGCCGGCCAAGGCCAGTGCCGCGGCGACAGTTGTGCCTTCGGCCACCCGCAGGGCGCGGCCATCCAGGATCAAGTCAGGCATACACGGCCTCCCCGAGAAAGCGTTGCGGCAGATAGGGTTGTGCCGCCAGGGGCGGCGTCTCGTTGAACAATTGCGCGACCAGCAAATCGGCCGTTCCGGGGGCCGTGGTGACTCCAAGTCCCTCGTGCCCGACCGCCAGCCACAGGCCCTTGCGTTTAGGGTGTTGGCCAACCAACGGCAGCCCGTCGGGGCTGGCGGCGCGAAAACCGGTCCAGGCGCGGATGCCGTTGAGCTGAGCCAGGCCTGGCATGTACTCGGTGGCACGCTTGAGCATTTTCGCGAGCATCCAGCCTTCGACTTGCGGGTCGAGGGTGCCGAACTGTCGCGAGGCGCCGATGAACAGTTGCCCGGTCGGCCGGGGCTGAATGTTGCAGGCGGTCGATGGCCCGGTGGCGTTGTGGGCGCTGGTGACATAACCGAGCTCCACCAGCGTGTGGGTGACCTTGCCGGGGTAGCGGTCAGTGATCAGCAAGTGGCCTTTTTTCGGCTCGATCGGCAACTCGGGGCACAGTTCGTTGGCCTGGATGCCGTTGGCCAATATGACGGCTTCGGCGTTCAACCACTGGCCGTCATCGAGTCGCACGCGGTGGCCATCTACCTCGCTGACCCGCGCCCGGCGTTGTTCGATGTGGGGAGTATCGAGCATCCAGTCGGCGGTCGCCGGGGCGTAGAGAATGCCGTCGCCGTTGATCAACAAACCGCCTTCCAGGCCGTCGCGCAACTCGGGTTCACGGCTACGCAAAGCGTTGCGGGTGATCAGCTCGCAGGCAACGCCCTGGGCTTGAAGGTTCAGGTACTTGCTTTCGGCCACGGCCATTTCCTCGGCATTGGCCGCCAGCCACAACGTGCCATTGTTTCGATAAGCACAGCCTTCGGGAAGCTGCGGCGCCTGTTCGCGCCAGCGTTGCAGCGAGTATTGGCTCAGGGCCAGTTCGGCCGGGTTGTCATCGAGCACCAGCAAGTGGCCCATGCCAGCGGCCGTTGCGCCATGCAGGCCAGCGTCCAGCACCAGCACGCGCAAGCCACGCCGCGCCAAGGCCTGAGCGCAAGCGGCGCCGATGATGCCGGCACCGATCACGATCACATCGGCCACCAGGCCTTGGCTCATGGGCGAATGCCCCAGGCGAACGGGTCGTCCTGTTCGATGATCAGGCTGGCCTCGGCGCTGATGAAGGCACGGCCACGAATCGTCGGTACGATGCGCTCACCGTGTTGTTCGTAGGAGCCTTCGAACTCGCTGCCGATCACGCTGGCCTGACGCCAGATCTGTCCCGGCTGCAATTTGTCGTCGGCCGCCAGGCACGCCAGTTTTGCACTGGTGCCGGTGCCGCAGGGCGAACGGTCGTAGGCTTTGCCGGGGCAGAGCACAAAGTTGCGGCTGTCGGCGTGCTCATCCTCGGCGAACAGCTCGACGTGGTCGATCAACCCGCCGTCTTCGCCATGTATCCCCTGAACGTCCAGTGCCTGCTGCACGGCGAAGGTGTAAGCGGTCAACGCATCAAGGTTGTCGCTGGCGACGCGCAGGCCATGCTCGGCGATCAGGAAAAACCAGTTGCCGCCCCAGGCAATATCGCCGACCACCTCGCCGATCCCCGGCACCTGCAATGCCACGGCTTTGCGATAACGGTAGGCCGGCACGTTGCGCACGCTGACGGAGTAGTCGTCGTGCAAGGTCGCCTGCACCGTACCCACCGGTGTTTCGATGCTATGCACGCCCGGAGCGATCTTGCCCAGGTGCGCCAACGACGCCACCAGGCCGATGGTGCCGTGGCCGCACATGCCGAGGTAACCGGTGTTGTTGAAGAAGATCACCCCGGCGCAGGCCGCAGGGTCGACGGGTTCGCACAGCAGTGCGCCGACCAGCACATCGCTGCCCCGCGGTTCGAGCACACACGCAGCGCGCCAGTGGTCATGCTGTTCTGCCAGGCGCTGCCGGCGTTCGGCCATGCTACCGGTGCCCAGATCAGGAAAGCCGGCGGTCACCAGGCGGGTCGGTTCGCCGCCGGTGTGGGAGTCGATCACGGTGATGCGTTTCATGACAGGGCCACGTCCGTTCAGATGAGTGAACGCAAGAGTGGCCCGCGTGAGGGCTTGCAGGCTTGAGGGTTTTATCCAGCGCCCATGACGAAATCGGCACAGTGTCGCAGTTTGTCAGTGGTGGTGGGGCAGGTGCTCGAACAGGGTTTTGCAGACCCCGGCGATGTGTTCGTCCAGCAGCTTCACCGCCCGATCGACGTCACCGGCACGGCAGGCTTCGAGGATCTCCCGGTGTTCGTGATCGGCGCGCTCCTTGCCGGCGGAAAGGCTCATTTGCATGCGCAAGTAGCGTTCCAGCTTGTCATTGACCGAACGGATCAGGCTCACCAGAAATGGACGTTGCGCCGGCTCGTAGAGGCAGGCGTGCAGTTCCCAGTTGAGCTCGGCCCAGCGGCCCACGTCATCTTCGCCGACGAACTCCTGGCAGATGCGTTCGGCGCGGGCGAAGGTGTCTTCGGTCATGTTGGGAATGGCCAGGCGCAGGACTTTGTCTTCGAGCAACATGCGCACTTCGAACATTTGTGCCAGTTCGGCATCGGACACCCGCGTGACCATTGCCCCGCGATTGCGCTGGAACATCACCAGGCCTTCGGCCTCCAGTCGCTTGAGAGCCTCACGCACCGGGATCTTGCTGACGTTGAATTGCCGGGCGATATCGTCCTGGCGGATAGGCTCGTCCTCGGCGAAATGCCCGGCAACGATGGCGTCACGCAGGTGGCGGGTAATGATTTCCGAGGTCGAAGGCGCATTGCCCAGGTCTGGAGCATTGAATTTGGGTAGGTTCACGGCGGCAGTCGTTCGATTGAGTTGGAGATATGGTATACGAATTTCCAGCCGGAACTCACTGACCTGCGCGGCCAGGTCGGGCGACTGGGGGAGAACCTGCCTGCCTTGAGCAATCTGGAGTTCACGGCTGCGCAGTTGCGCCAATGGGTGAGGCCTGGGTTCTGCTCGTTTGGATCATTAAGTTGTCAGTTTCGGTCATTGAGCGGCCGGGGGAGTGCTCATAGTCTGTTGCACATGACAGAGGGGCGCCAAAGAGCGCCCACACTTTTTCCGTGATCGCTCGTTGTGGAGTTACCGATGACCGCCGCTCATTACCCGCACCTGTTGGCCCCGCTGGACCTGGGTTTTACCACGCTGCGCAACCGCACCCTGATGGGCTCGATGCACACCGGTCTTGAGGAAAAGCCCGGCGGCTTCGAACGCATGGCTGCCTACTTCGCCGAGCGTGCCCGTGGCGGTGTCGGCCTGATGGTGACGGGTGGTATCGGCCCGAACGACGAAGGGGGGGTGTATTCCGGCGCGGCCAAGCTGACCACTGAAGAAGAAGCGCTCAAACACCAGATCGTGACCCGCGCGGTGCACGAGGCGGGCGGCAAGATCTGCATGCAGATTCTTCATGCCGGTCGTTATGCCTACAGCCCGAAACAGGTTGCGCCGAGCGCCATTCAGGCGCCGATCAACCCGTTCAAGCCCAAGGAGCTGGACGAAGAAGGCATCGAGAAGCAGATCAACGATTTCGTTACCTGCTCGACCCTGGCGCAAAAAGCCGAGTACGACGGTGTCGAGATCATGGGGTCCGAAGGTTATTTCATTAACCAGTTCCTCGCGGCCCATACCAACCACCGCACGGACCGTTGGGGCGGCAGTTACGAAAACCGCATGCGCCTGCCGGTGGAAATCGTCCGCCGTGTACGTGAAGCGGTCGGTCCGAACTTCATCATTATTTTCCGCCTGTCGATGCTCGACCTGGTGGAGGGCGGCAGCACCTGGGAAGAAATCGTGACGCTGGCCAAGGCCATCGAGCAGGCCGGTGCAACCATCATCAACACCGGTATCGGCTGGCACGAAGCGCGGATTCCGACCATCGCCACCAAAGTGCCGCGCGGGGCATTCAGCAAAGTCACCGCCAAGCTGCGCGGCTCGGTGAGCATTCCGCTGATCACCACCAACCGCATCAACACCCCGGAAGTCGCCGAGCAGATTCTCGCCGAAGGCGATGCCGACATGGTCTCCATGGCGCGGCCGTTCCTCGCCGACCCTGACTTCGTCAACAAGGCCGCTGCCGGTCGTGCCGATGAAATCAACACCTGCATCGGTTGCAACCAGGCCTGCCTCGATCACACGTTTGGCGGCAAGTTGACCACTTGCCTGGTGAACCCGCGGGCCTGCCATGAGACCGAACTCAATTACCTGCCGGTGCAGCAGATCAAGAAGATCGCTGTGGTCGGTGCCGGCCCTGCGGGTCTGTCGGCTGCCACCGTGGCCGCCGAACGTGGCCATCAAGTGACGCTGTTCGATTCGGCCAGCGAAATCGGCGGCCAGTTCAACATCGCCAAGCGCGTGCCGGGCAAGGAAGAGTTCTTTGAAACCCTGCGTTACTTCAACCGCAAACTGCAAATCACCAACGTCGAGCTGTGCCTGAATACCCGCGTCGACGTGGCGAAACTGGTGGAAGGCGGTTACGACGAAATCATCCTCGCTACGGGTATCGCGCCTCGTACACCGGCGATTCCGGGCGTCGAGAACGCCAAGGTGCTGAGCTACCTGGATGTCATCCTTGAGCGCAAACCGGTCGGCAAACGTGTTGCAGTGATCGGCGCGGGCGGTATCGGTTTTGACGTGTCGGAGTTCCTGGTGCATCAAGGCGTGGCCACCAGCCTGGATCGCGAAGCCTTCTGGAAAGAATGGGGTATCGACACGCATCTGGAAGCACGCGGCGGTGTGGCCGGCGTCAAGGCCGAAGTGCATGCACCGGCCCGCGAAGTGTTCCTGCTGCAACGCAAGAAAACCAAGGTCGGCGACGGCCTGGGCAAGACCACTGGCTGGATTCACCGCACCGGTCTGAAGAACAAGCAGGTGCAGATGCTCAACAGCGTCGAATACCTGAAGATCGATGACGAAGGCTTGCACATCCGCATTGGTGAAACCGGCGAACCGCAAGTGCTGGCGGTGGACAACATCGTGATCTGCGCCGGGCAGGATCCGTTGCGCGAGTTGCAGGACGGGTTGGTCGCGGCGGGGCAGAACGTGCACTTGATTGGCGGCGCGGACGTGGCGGCGGAGCTGGACGCGAAGCGGGCGATCAATCAGGGTTCGCGGTTGGCTGCGCAGTTGTAATCACGCAATCCCTGTGGCGAGGGGGCTTGCCCCCGTTCGGCGGCGCAGCCGTCGTAAACCCATTCGCCTCGGTGATTCTGGAAAACCGTGTCGTATGGGTATGGGGCTGCTGCGCAGCCCAACGGGGGCAAGCCCCCTCGCCACAGGTCTGCTGTTAAGATGCCGGCTCTTTACCCAGAGCCGGCATCGATGCTTCTCCCTTCCAGTGACTGGCTACCCCAAGTCCCGCTCGAACCCCTTCATCTTGACTGGCTAACCCGATCAAGCATAGAAGTCGCCATCCTGCGCCTGGACCAGATCGACCCGCTGATCAGTGGCAACAAATGGTTCAAGCTCATCGAACACCTCAAAGCCGCTGACCTTGCCGGTGCCAAAGGCATCATCAGCCTGGGCGGTGCTCACTCCAATCATCTGCATGCACTGGCGGCCGCCGGCAAACGCTTCGGGTTCAAAACGGTGGGTTTGCTGCGCGGTCATCCGCAAGACACGCCGACAGTGAACGACTTGCAGGCCTTTGGCATGCAGTTGCACTGGCTGGGTTATGGCGGCTATCGCGCGCGGCACGAAGCGGGTTTTTGGGAACCCTGGCGGGCGCAGTATCCCGATCTGCTTCCGGTGCCCGAAGGTGGCGGCGGATTACCCGGCGCAAAGGGCTGCATGCCGTTGAAAACAATGGTCAGCGAGCAACTGAAGGGGCTGGGGTGGAGCGGTTTCGACGGCTGGTGGCTGGCCTGTGGAACCGGCACCACGCTGGCCGGCCTGGTGCTGGCCGAAGCGGGGGAACATCCGGTTTACGGCGCGTTGGCCGTGCCTGACGACCATGGTGTGGCGCAGCAGGTCGAATCTATTGTGCAAGAAGCAGGCTTGCGCGATCCGGTCTATGAATTGTTTGAGGCCAGCCGGGGCGGCTTTGCCAAAGTCGATCCGCTGTTGCTGGAGTTCATCGCGCAAACCGAACAGGCCAGCGGCATTCCTCTCGAACCGCTGTACACCGGCAAAGCATTACTGGCGCTCAAGCAGCACGTCGAAGCGGGAAGACTCGAAAAAGGCACGCGCCTGATCTTCATCCACACCGGCGGCTTGCAGGGCCGCCGCGGGTTCTGTCCAAAAACCTGAAGGACGCCGCAGACTAATGTGGGAGCGGGCAAGCCCGCTCCCACACGTTCAGGTATTGCGGCTAACCCGTTTGGGCATCATCCGCAACAAGGTGTTATCGCCCACCACATAGTGATGATAAATCCCCGCCACGGCGTGCAGGCCGATCAGCCAGTAGCCGATGGTGCCGCCGAGCACATGCCAGCCTTCGATCTGCCTGGCCAGCGCCTTGTCCTCCGAGACCAGCAGCGGCAAATCAAAACCATAGAACATCACCTGATGACCCTTGGCGCTGGTGACCAGCCAACCCAGGATCGGCATCGCGATCATGAAAATGTAGAGCGCCCAGTGCATCAACCTGGCGAGGGTGGTTTGCCAGTGCGGTGAGGCGGGGAATATCTGCGGCGCCGGGCCAAGGCTGCGGGCGAACAACCGGAACCAGACCAGCACGAATACCGTGAGCCCCAGCATGAAGTGCGACTCGGTGATCAGCGTTCGGCCGCCACTACCCTTTGGGAAGATCCCGCGAAATTCGATGCAGGCGTACACCAGCGCCAGCAGGACCAGCATCAACCAGTGCAGCGTGATCGACACGGTGCTGTAGCGTGAATCGGAGTTTTTCCAGGGCATTCGGCGTTCCTCACAGGTCGGGTCGAGCCACCGTTCTTGGTCGACGGTGTGCTTTAACTGTAAGCCTGTTTCGCAAGGTTTGCCTCAAACCATTGGCGGTTCAATGCTCTAAGTCAGGTGATTGAGCAAAAAACACAATTCCCCTTGTAGGAGCCGGCTTGCTGGCGATAGCGGTGTGTCAGCAACCTTTATGTGGGCTGACCCACCGCTATCGCCAGCAAGCCGGCTCCTACAGGGGGAGGCGGGGGATCAGCAGGTCTGCGGCATTTCACCCTTGGCCAGACGCTGGTTGATGTCGGCGATCACTTCCGGCAAATCGGTGATGGTGTCGATCATGTAGTGCGGGCGCGAGCCTTCGAATAATGCGTGGATGCGCTTGCGCTCGCTGGCCAGTTGATCGCTGCCGAGGGCGCGATAACCTTCATAGTCCAGGCCCAGCGCGTTGCCCGAGCAGATCAGCGCCACGGTCCACATACCGGCGCGCCGGCCTTCGAGAATGCCCGGCACGGTGTCGTCGATCTTCACACACGCGGCGACATCGTCGATGCCCAGGGCGATGACGTTGGCCAGCGCCTGAGCCGGCCATGGGCGGCCGTTGGGCACTTCGTCTGTGGCGACCACATGGTCGGCGACGTAGCCGTTGGTGGCAGCCAGTTCGACCACTTTGTCCATGACCTGTTTCGGGTAGCCGGAGCAGGAGCCGATTTTGATTCCTTGTGCACGCAGGTTGGCGATGGTGTCCAGCGCGCCGGGAATCAGCGCCGAATGCTCGGCGATTTTCTCGATCTGCAGTGGCATGAAACGCTGATAAATGGCGGTGACGTCATCGTCGGTCGGCGTGCGACCGAAGGCCTTGCGATAACGTTCGGCGACGGCCGGCTGATCGCACAGGGTGCGGATGTGATCCCACTTGCCCATGCCCATCGGGCCACGGGCTTCTTCGATGGACACCTGGACGTCGAATTCGGCGAAGGCCTCGACAAAAATCTGCGTAGGGGCGAACGAGCCGAAGTCGACTACGGTGCCGGCCCAGTCGAGGATGGCGGCCTGGAGTTTGGTTGGGTTTGTGTAGTTCATGGTGATCAAATCCTGTGGCAACTGATTAATGAGGAGCTGCTTTTGGTGGGAGCGGCGGTGCGACGATTCGACTTGCTCGCGAAGGCGGTGCAGCGAGCGACATTTATGTTGAATGTCAGTCCGCATTCGCGAGCAAGTCGAATCGTCGCACCGCCGCTCCCACAGGGGAAACCGGTGTGGTTTAGATCTCTAACACTTCCATCTCGCGCAGCACTTCGGCAATCGCCGCCACGGCCGCGTGCATCTCGGCCTGGTTGACGTGGCCGATGCAGCCGACGCGGAAGGTTTCGACCTGGGTCAATTTGCCGGGGTAGAGGATGAAACCCTTGGCCTTGACGCGTTCGTAGAACGCCTTGAACTGGTAGCGCGGGTCTTTCGGTGCGTGGAAAGTGACGATGATCGGCGCCTGGATCGCGGCGGGCAGGAAGCTGCGCAAACCCAGTTTGGCCATGTCATCGAGCAACACTTTGCAGTTGTCGGCGTAGCGCTGATGCCGCGCCGGCAAACCGCCTTCTTCGTTGTATTGCAGCAGGGCTTCGTGCAGCGCCGCGACCACGTGGGTCGGCGGGGTGAAGCGCCACTGACCGGTCTTGGCCATGTAGGTGTGCTGGTCAAAAAGGTCCATCGCCAGGGAGTGCGAATTACCCGCGGCGTTCGCCAGCGATTCTTTGCGAGCGAAGACGAAACCCATCCCCGGTACGCCTTCCAGGCATTTGCCCGAGGCCGCAATCAGCGCGTCGAACGGCACTTGTTGCGCATCCACCGGCAGCGCGCCGAAAGAACTCATGGCATCGATGATCAGGCGTTTGCCGTGTTGCGCAATGACCTGGGCGATTTCCGGCAGCGGGTTGAGGATGCCGGTGCTGGTTTCGCAGTGAATCAGCGCAACGTGGGTGATGCTGGCGTCGGCCCGCAGCAGGCGGTCCACGTCGGCGGCGGTGGTCGGTTCGTCTTCGGCAGTTTCGAACGTGCTGAAGGAGCGACCGAGCACTTCGCAGATTTTTGCCAGGCGTTTGCCGTAGGCGCCGTTGATCAGCACCAGGACTTTGCCGTCGCGAGGCACCAGCGTGCCGATGGCCGCTTCGACCGCGAAGGTGCCGCTGCCTTGCAGGGGCACGCAGTGGTGACTGTCGCCGCCGTTGATGATCGCCAGCAATTGCTCGCAAAGGCTGGCGGTCAGTTGATTGAAGCGGTCATCCCATGAACCCCAGTCGACCATCATCGCCTGGCGGGTGCGGGCCGAAGTAGTCAACGGGCCGGGGGTGAGCAGGATGGGTTCGACAGTACTCATTCTCGTGTCCTCGCAATCGATGGGATGAAGCTACGGGGCCTAAATTGCAATTTGCCGTGCTATCAATCAAATTGTTTGTTGTTATGCCAGCCATCAGTGAGGGTTATTCATGAACCTGTTCCAGCTCCGCGCGTTCGATGCGGTGGCCCGCGAGGGCAGCTTCACCCGTGCCGCCGCGCGGCTGTTCATCAGCCAGCCGGCGGTCACCGGACACATCAAGGCGTTGGAGGAGCACTACCAGATCACCTTGCTGCGGCGAACGGCACGACGGGTGGAGCTGACGGAGGAGGGCACCAAACTCGCCGCGATCACACGAGCGATGTTCGGTCTGGCCGAAGAAGCGCAAGTGATGCTGGAGGCCAATCGGCAGTTGCTCACCGGGCGTCTGGAGGTGGCGGCGGACGGGCCGCACATGGTCATGCCGATGCTGGCCAGCCTGCGGGCGCGGTATCCGGGGATCACCGTGAACCTGCGCCTGGGCAATGCCCAGGAAACCCTCGCGGCGTTGTTGTCGGAGCATGCCGACGTGGCGGTGCTGACCGAGGTCGAGCCGCGAAAGGGGGTGCATTTGCTGGCACTGAGCGAGTCGCGGATTTGTGCGCTGGTGCCGGATAGTCATCCTTGGGCGCACCGTTCGAAGGGGGTGCCGCTCAAGGAGCTGGATCAGGTGATCATGGTGTTGCGCGAACCGAGTTCGATTACCCGACGCACGTTTGATGAGGCGTGTGCTCAGGCGAAGGTCAATCCGCGGGTGTTACTGGAACTGGACAGTCGTGAGGCGGTGACCGAGGCCGTCGCGGCAGAGTTGGGGGTGGGGGTGGTGTCATCGGTGGAAGTCAGCCATGACCCACGGGTGGCGGCAGTGCCGATTATTGGTGAGGGATTGGTGAATCGACACATGATCGGGTGCATGGAGCGGCGGCGGGATTTGCGTTTGATTCAGGCGTTTTTCGAGTTGGCACCCGGCCGATAGACCGAGGTGCGGCCTTCGCGAGCAAGCCCGCTCCCACATTTGACCGAGTCGCCTGGAACGACTCGGTCAAATGTGGGAGCGGGCTTGCTCGCGAAGGGGCCGGACCTGCCTACACAAGACTCTCGCGCACCATCTCCAGAAACGTCGCCACCACCCGCCGCGAACTCTGCTCGCGCAAGCACACCAGCGTCTCCGTCAGCCGCCGTGTGCAATCGGTAATCGGCAATGCACACACCCGCGAATCCGCACCGAACTCCGCAGCCGAGACCACGCCCACCCCAATCCCCACGACCACCGCCTCACGCGCCGCTTCCCGGCCTTCAACCTGAATCGCCGGGCGAATCCGGAACCCGGCGCCGGCCATTTCCTCCTCCAGCGTCTGGCGCGTCACCGAGCCGATTTCCCGCAGCACCAGCGGCGTGTCGTCGAGGTCCGCGAGGCAGATCGACTCGCGGTCAGCCCACGGATGATTGCGCGAAACAAACGCCACCATCGGGTCGTTACGCAGCGCTACCGAGATCAATCGTTCATCGCTGACCTCACGCCCGAGCAACGCCAGGTCAGCCTGATAGTTGAACAGCCGAAACAGCGATTCATCAGTGTTGCCGGTTTCGATTTTCACGCTGATGCCGGGGTAGCGCTCGCAGAACCGCGCGATCTGCGGCAGCACGTGCACCGGCGCATCCACCGCCAGAATCAGGCTGCCGGTCTGCAACGCCTGGGAGTCCTGCAGCAGCTCCTGCGCCTCGGCCTCAATGACAAACAGCCGCTGGGTGATGCCGAGCAAGCGTTCGCCCAGATCGGTCAGGCGCACCGAACGTTTGTTGCGGTGGAACAGCAAAACACCGAAGCGTTCCTCAAGTTTGCGCACCTGGTCGGAAATCGCCGGTTGCGTGAGGAAAAGCCGCTCGCCGGCTTTGGTGAAGCTTCCGTGTACAGCCACGGCGTGGAAGGCTTTGAGCTGGGCGTGGGAAACCGACATCGAAACCTCCAATAACAAGCTGAGCTTATATTGGAAATACGATAAATCGATTTCACTTATTAATCAGTAATTGTTTTTATCGGCCTCAGTCGCGGTGACTGGTCAGTCGAACAGCCTCCGTGACCATGAGCCTGTGCGTGCAACTGCAGGACTCATCTGACCGGTATCGCCTCAGTGACGCAGCGATATCGCAGTGCTCAACAATAAAAAGACAGGCGTTATTTCTCAATTTCTGCCGGCACACTCACACCCTGAGGTCAGAACCACAATGAACAAGCACATCGGCACCATCAAGCGTTGGCGCGTGCAGATCTTCGCGATCACCTGGCTCGCTTATGCCGCTTTCTACTTCACCCGCAAAGCGTTTTCCGTGGCCAAACTGGGGATCGCCGAAGACCCCACGTTCACCCTCGACAAAATGGCCATGGCCAACCTCGATGCCATCTACCTCGCCGCTTACGCCCTCGGACAATTCATCTGGGGCATCCTTGCCGACCGCTTTGGCCCGCGGGTCGTGGTACTTGGCGGGTTGCTCATTTCCGCCGCCGCGGCGCTGGTGATGGGCAGCTTTGCCACGTTACCGATTTTCGCCACGTGCATGCTGATACAAGGCCTGGCCCAGTCCACCGGATGGTCGGGGTTGTGCAAGAACATCGGCAGTTTCTTCCCCGCCGAACAGCGCGGGCGGGTGCTCGGTTTATGGAGTTCCTGCTATGCCTTTGGCGGACTCGTGGCTTCGCCGTTTGCCGGTTGGTGGGCGTACACGCTCATCGGCAGCTGGCATGCGGCGTTCATTTCCAGTGCGGCGGTGGTTGGGCTGGTCGCCGTGCTGTTTTTTATTTTTCAACGCAACAAACCCGAAGACGTCGGCTTGCCAGCGGTGGAGCCCGAGCCCGAGCTGACCGCCGATGAGGCGTACGCTCAAAGCAAGATCAGCGTGCTGGAACCGCTGAAGGAAATCCTGCGCAACCGCACGGTGCTGATTCTCGGGCTCGCGTATTTCCTGCTGAAACCGGCGCGCTACGCGATTTTGCTGTGGGGCCCGGTCATCGTTTTCGAGCAGATGCCGACGGTGGGTAAAGTCGGTGCGGCGATCATCCCGACAGCATTCGAACTGGCCGGGCTGCTTGGGCCGATCCTGCTGGGGCTGGCCTCGGACAAATTGTTCGGCGCCCGGCGCATGCCGGCCTGCGTGCTCAGTCTGTTGGCGCTGACTGTTTCCCTGGCGTTGTTCATGGGCGCGCTGCACACCGGCAGTGTGATGCTGGTGGTGGCGTTGTTGTTCGTCATGGGCCTGACCCTGTACGGGCCGGACTCGATGATCAGCGGCGCGGCGGCCATCGATTTCGGCACCGCCAAGGCCGGCGCAACGTCGGCAGGCTTCGTCAACGGTTGCGGCTCGGTCGGGGCGATTCTCGGCGGCTTGCTGCCGGGCTACTTCGACTCGGTCACCGTGTTCATTATCTTCGCCGGCTGCGCGTTGTTCTCCGCGCTGGTGCTGATCCCTTACTGGAACAGCCGCCCGGCGGGCCTGCAGGCCCAAAGTGCGTTCGTGCCTGACCGGCCGATGAGCGTGAAACCCCTGCGTACCTGAGGAAATACCGATGAGACCTTTCTGGCTGGAACAGGCGCTGGCGGCCGAGTCGTGCGCGCCGTGCGAACCCTTGGTGGGCGACACCCGCGCCGATGTGTGCATCGTCGGTGGTGGCTACACCGGGTTGTGGACCGCGATCATGCTCAAGGAGCAGAACCCTGAACTGGACGTGTTGCTGATCGAGGCGGACATCTGCGGGGCCGGCGCCAGTGGCCGCAACGGCGGTTGTGCACTGTCGTGGTCGGCCAAGTATTTCACCCTGGAAAGGTTGTTCGGCGTCGAAGAGGCAGTGCGTCTGGTCAAGGAGTCCGAGCGCAGCATCTACGCGATCGGCACCTTCTGCGAACAGTACGGCGTGGACGCCGATTACCGCCTCGACGGCACGCTCTACACCGCGACCAACCGTGCGCAATGCGGTTCGACCGACGCGGTGATCGCGGCGCTCGAACGCAACGGTATCAACTCTTTCACTCAACGGCCGGTCGCGGATGTACAACGCATGGCCGGCTCAAGCAAACACCTGGAAGGCTGGTTTTCACCGGCCGCTGCGAGCGTGCAGCCAGGCAAACTCGTGCGCGGTTTGCGCCGGGTTGCGTTGCAGTCGGGTGTGAGGATTTATGAAAACACGGCGATGACCGGACTGGAGGAGGGCAAGCCCGCGGGCATTCATACCCCCAACGGCACTGTCCGCGCAGATCGGGTCGTATTGGCGATGAACGCGTGGATGGCCCGCGCATTCCCGCAGTTCGAACGCAGTGTGGCGATTGTCTCCAGCGACATGCTGATCACCGAACCACGGCCGGATCTGCTCGACGAAATCGGCTTGACCAGCGGCGTCACGGTGCTCGATTCGCGAATTTTCGTGCACTACTACCACAACACCCCGGACGGCCGGATCATGCTCGGCAAGGGCGGCAACACGTTCGCCTACGGTGGGCGGATGCTGCCGGTGTTCGATCAGCCGTCGCCCTATGCCGGTTTGTTGAAGCACAGCCTGGGCGAGTTCTTTCCGGCGTTTGCCGAGGTCAAGGTCGAGGCTACCTGGAACGGTCCGTCGGATCGCTCGGTCACGGGGCTGCCGTTCTTCGGCCAGATGAGTGCCCACGGTAATGTATTTTACGGGTTCGGTTATTCCGGCAGCGGCGTCGGACCGTGCCATATGGGCGGGCAGATTCTCGCTTCGATGGTCCAGGGGCTGGACAACGCCTGGACCCGTTCGCCGCTGGTCAACGGTCCTTTGGGCTTCTTTCCGCCGGAGCCGATTCGTTACCTGGGCTCGCTGATGGTGCGCAACGCCATCCGCCGCAAGGAGCGCGCCGAGGATCACGGGCGCCGGCCACGGCATCTGGATGTCCGTCTGGCGAAATTCGCGGCGGCGGCCGGCAAGGCGGACAAAGGCTGATCAGGTTTTCCGGTTCACCAGCCAGTCAAACAGCAGGCGGTCATCACCCTTGGGTTGCGGCGCGGGGTGAGGCGCTGGCGGGCTGCTCGCGGTGGCGTACAACACGGGGCGGTCCGGATCGCTGTCGAGAAAACTGATGAGCACGTCGGCTCCGGCGACCGGCAGCCTGGACGGATCGATCCGGCCATCCGGGGCAACGACGACCACCGGCAGCCAGAATCCGCTGGACTCGTCCTCCTCAGTCTGCGGGGTTGGCCATAACCTGACTTTTATCCGGCCTTGCTCATCCAGCTCTGCAGGCTGGCCGAGCGGGCCCAGCACCCGGGCCGACTGAAAACCCGGAATGTTGGGTCTGGCCTGTGTGAGTGCGGGCCGGAATACCGTTGACCATGGAATGGCGGTGAACTGATTGCTGTAACGCTGCACCCCGTCGGTTACGTTGCGCTCGAGAATCGACGGCTGCCGACCCTGATGTCGGATTTCGGTCAGTAGCCATTGATCGTTGAAATTCGGTAGCGGATGTTCCGACACTTGTACGATGCGTCCGCTGTGCAATGCGCTCTGATTGCTTTGACCCTGCATCTGCCCATGGCGGCAGCGCAGGCGTTCCAGTGTCCGGCGGCTGAGCTGGTCGCGCTCGAGCGGTTGTGGGGAAGGGCGCGTGGTGAGTGGGGGCGAGGTGTGGCGCTGGAACAACTCATTGATCACCGGCCCGTTTACGGCAGCAGCCTCATCGCCGTGAAACGGCATGAGCAGCGGTTCTTGAGGGAAACTGAGGCTGTCGTCCGCCAGCACCAGCACATGGCCGTCGCGCTGATGTTCGAAGTGATAGTGAATGCCTTCTTCTTCGCAGAGTCGTTGCAGAAAGGCCAGGTCCGTTTCATCAAACTGAATGCACAGCGGCTTGGCGGGATAGCGCCCGTTCGGCAGTTCAAAGCGGTAGCTGTCTTCAGGCAGCCCGTTTTCTTCGAGCAACCGGCGCAGGATGGTGGGCACATCGAGCTGATGAAACACTCGGCGTGAACGCTGTCGATCGAGGTTTTGCAGCCAGGGCACCAACGCCAGCCTGTAGCCGACCCGGTGCAGGTCGCGATGTTCGCGGGTGGCGCAGTGGATGATGCCGTGAACGCCCCGGCCTTGCGCCAGGCTGAGGAACACCGGTTGTTGCAGCAGGCGATCCAGGCTCATGGCCGGCGCCAGGCTGATCACCTCGATGTCGAATCGGTAAGGCTGGTTGAGGGCTTCAAGGCCATTGAACTGCACCACCTGCAAACTCAAATTGCCGTTCAGCAGGGTCAGGGTGAAGGGACTTTCCTTGTCGTTGTGCATCGAGCGCGCTTCTGCCAGGGAGTACGGGCGCAGAGGGTACGAAACCGTGGCTCCTTATGGTCACCGCAAAGCGACGTTTCAGAATCGCCCTACAACTCACGGTGAAGATGTCGATTCGACAGGATGGATTTTTTGGTCGATTGCCAACTTTAGGCCGTATAAACTTGCACAAAGCGTCGGCCAATAGATGTCTCGGCGCCACAGATAAGTGAGTGAGAGTGAGTAATGGGCGCACAGTGGAAGGTTAAACACAAAGAAGCGGCAGCCAATGCCAAGGGCAAGATCTTCGGCAAACTGGTGAAAGAAATCACCATCGCTGCGCGCAACGGTGCCGATACCGCCACCAACGCACACCTGCGTCTGGTGGTCGAACAGGCGAAAAAGGCTTCGATGCCCCGCGAAACCCTGGAACGTGCGATCAAGAAAGGCTCCGGCCAGCTCGGCGAAACCGTGCAATATCATCGCGTGACCTACGAAGGGTTCGCGCCGCACCAAGTGCCGCTGATCGTTGAATGCGTGACCGACAACATCAACCGCACCGTCGCGGAAATCCGCGTCGCGTTCCGCAAGGGCCAATTGGGTGCGTCCGGTTCCGTTGCCTGGGACTTCGACCATGTGGGCATGATCGAGGCGTCCCCGGACAGCCCGGATGCCGATCCGGAAATGGCCGCTATCGAAGCGGGCGCACAGGATTTCGAACCGGCCGAGGACGGCGCCACGCTGTTCATCACCGAAGCGACCGACCTGGATTCGGTACAGAAAGCCCTGCCTGAGCAGGGTTTCACCGTGTTGTCGGCGAAGCTGGGTTACAAGCCGAAGAACCCGGTCAGCGGCCTGAGCGACGAGCAGATGGCTGAGGTCGAAGCCTTCCTTGAAGGCCTCGATAACCACGATGATGTGCAGGACATGTTTGTCGGGTTGGCGGGTTAAATCATTGTGTCATTGACGGTTCTGTCGATTGACTGACCGTCTTCGCGAGCAAGCCCGCTCCCACATTGGTTTTGTGTCGTACGCATAACGTGTGACCGACATAGAACCCCTGTGGGAGCGGGCTTGCTCGCGAATGACCGCGCAGCGGTCACCGGCTGTCCAACTCCCGCACAATCTCGCTGAACCCCGGCCGCGCCAGCACATCCGGCTGACAGCAGCGCTGCTGCAAATCCTCCAGATACACACGCCCCTCATCGCTCAACCCCGAGTCGATCCGCTCCAGCAATTCCCCCAATAGAACGCCAAACGCACGCACCTCGATCCGTTGCAATGCGCGGCTTTCAAGGCTGTCCTGCGTCGAGTGGAAAGACGCTGCGCCAAAGTCCCCCAACAGGCAATCACCGTGCTCGTTCCACAGAATGTTGTGGCCATAGAGGTCGCCGTGGGTGATGCCCTGACGGTGCAGATGCTCGGCCACCGACGCGATGCCACAGGCAATTCGCAAGGCCACGCCAGCGCTGAAACGGGTGTCGCTGGCGTAGACATCACGGCTGCAGGACGCCAGGCTCGGCAACCCGGCGAGGTTGCGATAACTCGGTTCGATCAGCTCCATGACCAGCCCGGCCTGCGCCTGCGGGTGCTCGATGATCCGTCCTTCGACCCGGATCAGGTTAGGGTGAAGGCCGGCGGTCATGCAGGCATTCATTTCGTGCAGCGGCGAGCCATCGCTGGTCATTTCGCCCTTGTAGAGTTTGACCGCGACCGGCGTTGCCTGCTTCCACAACGCCTGATGAATGACCCCGGAAGCGCCTTCGCCCAATTGTTGTTCCAGACTGAGCTGTGACCAGGGGATCGTCGGCGTGGCCTCGAGCGCGGCCGCATCCGCCTCTGTTTCCAGCGGATTACCGGCGTAGGCCAGCCAGGTCAGGCTTGGCAGGGTCAGCAGCCATTCCGGCAGTTCGGTCAACTGGTTGGCGGCGATGCGGGTCAGCTCCAGGCGATGGCAATTGCTCAGGCTCTCGGGCAAGCGCTGCAGACGGTTACCGGCCAGCATCAGTTTTTGCAGGTGCGGGCGCTCACCCAGTTCGGTGGGCAGTTCGCTGATGCGGTTGTCAGTGAGGATCAGCCAGCGCAACAGCGGTGGCAGCGCAGCGCCCGGAACGGTTTCGATGCGGTTGGACTTGAACCCGAGCATGGTCAGGGCGGCGCACTGGCCAAGGCAGGCGGGCAGTTCGCTGAAATGGTTGCGGTCGCAGAACAACACGCGCAAACGGGTCAGGCGGTGAAAGTCGTCCGGCAGGCTGCTCAAGGCGTTGCCGCTGAGGTTGAGCACCTCGAGCGAGTCCGCCAGGTCGAGGATTTCCCGTGGGAACTCCGTCAGGCCTGCGGCCAGGTCCAGGCGAGTGGAGCCAGCCAGCAGGCCGGCGCGCAGTTGCGCAAGGGTATCCATGAACAGATTCGCTATTGATCGAGGGTAGGGCGCGGGGGCCTGAAAAAGGGCGACATGATAGCGGGAAAACTCTGGTGACTGTCAGACCGCGATCGCGAGCAAGCCCGCTCCCACATTGGTCCTGCGTACACAGGTCAAATGTGGGAGCGGGCTTGCTCGCGATGGCGGCAGGTGTCGCGCCGCCACCCTTGTGGTCAGACCGACTCCCGGACCTCCACCAACTGCCCCAACCGGCTGCGAGTGCGCGCCAGATCAATGGCATCGCCGCCCAGGTTCTCGCTTAACGACCGCTGGCCCAGCAGGATCAGGTGCTTGTCCTGGTCGTACAAAACGTCCACCAGATTGATGAAGCGCTGCTGTGCGGCGATCGAGCAGTCGGCGAGGTTGGGCAGTTTGTCGATGATCCAGTGATCGAATCGCCGGCACAGTTCCAGGTAATCCATGACAGCAGTGGGGTGGTCGCACAGGTCGGCGAAGGTGAAGCCGATGGTTCGTCCTTCGCAGTAGCGGGCAGGAAGATGCCGGGTGCCGACGGGCAGCGCGATGGTTGGCGCGTCGGGTTCGGGCAGGTTCAATGCCTGACGCTGCGCCACGGTGGCTGGCCATACATAGTGGCCCTGGGTAAACAGTTGCTGGGCGTGGGTTCTCGCCTGGCTGCGGTAATCATGAGGGCCGCCGACTTCCATCACTTGCATGCGGGCGTTGATCAGGTCGATCACCGGTTTGAAACGCGCGTGGTAGAGCGGGTTTGGCAGCAAGCCTTCGGGCGGGTAATTCGACGTGACCAGCAGCAGGATGCCGCGGCGGAACAGGGCCTTGAACAGCCGCGCAATGAGCATTGCATCGCCGATGTCATGGACGTGAAACTCGTCGAAGCACAGCACCCGGCAATCGCTCAGCAGTTCGTCCAGCGTCGTCGTCAGCGCATCAGGATGGTCGCGATGGCTGAACATGCCCTGGTGCAGTCGGGCGAAAAATTCATGAAAGTGCAGGCGCTGTTTTTCCGCGATCGGCAGCGCCTGGAAAAAGCCGTCGAGCAACCAGCTCTTGCCCCGACCGACGGCGCCATGCAGGTAAAAACCCGGCAGTGGTTTCGCCGACGGGCCAAGCAGCGCTGTAGCGTGCTGCGCCATGCAGTCGATCACGCGCTGTTGGCTATGGCTGAGTGTGTAACCCTGGGAATGGGCCTTGTGGCGAAAGTAGTCGTGGACGGCGCGTCCCGTCGCGGAATGACTGGCGGAGGCGATCGAGACCTTGCCGAAGAGACGGCGCAGCGCGGGCCAGCGTGGTGTGAATCGCGAACGGTCAGGCGGTCGAACGGCCACTGGCATCACCCCGTTATCGTCAGGCAGGCTCCCCGAGCTGCGGCGGCGTAGTGTAACCAATACCGGAAATTTGCTGCCAGTTGTGTAGACAAGTGCGGGAAGCAACTGGCCAGTGTGGTGCTGGAGGTGGGGTGTTAACGCGAAACCTGTGGGAGCGGGCTTGCTCGCGAAGGCGGTGTGTCAGTCGGTAATGATGTGGCTGACACACCGCTTTCGCGAGCGAGTCGAATCGTCGCACCGCCGCTCCCACAGGGTTTTGTTGCGTTTGATCGGTCAGTGAACTACCGCTCGATACTGCGATTCCACCGCGCATTCCACGCCGGGCGCTGTTCGTTGACCTGGTCCCAGTCGATTGCAATAGCCGTTTGCAGGTACTGCTTCATCGCCTCGACCTGACCGCGCGTCTTGTCGGTGGTCGGGGTGTTCGGGTTGGACGGGATCTGATCGCCATCTTCAAGCGCGGCGGCTTGCGCCTCGGGAGTCAGCAGAAACGCGGCGAGTTTCTGCGCCAGTTCCGGTTGGGTGTTGTTGGCGATGGCACATTCGGCGACGTTGAGTACCACCGCGCCTTCTTTCGGTTGTGCGTACTCGACCGGCATGCCTTTGAGTTTCAGGGCCGTCACCTGAGTCGGCGTCAGCGGGAACAGCGCCGCTTCGTCGGTCTGGAGCATTTCGGAAATCTTCGCCGAGCTTGGAATGTATTCCAGCACGTTGCGCCCGATGGTGTTCGGCCAGGCCTTGAACCCCGGTTCGACGTCGGTTTCGCTGCCGCCCTGAATCCGGTTGAACATCAGGAAACCGTGCAGGCCGAAGGTCGAAGAGGCCATCGACTGAAACACCAGTTTGTCCTTGAAGCGCGGGTCGGCCATGTCCATCCACGAGGTCGGCGCAGCCCAGCCTTTTTCCTTGAACAGTCGCGTGTTGTACGCCAGACCTGTGACGCCGAGGCTGACTGCCACGGCCTGGTCCTTGATGCGGCCCTTGGCCGGAATCTGCGCCAGGGTCGGGCTGTCCTCGAGTTTGTCGCACAGGCCCATGGCGATGGCGCGGTACATGATGCCGTCGTCGAGGAACATCACGTGCATCTGCGGGTTGCCTTTGCTGGCCTGGACCTTGGCCAGGATATCGGCAGAGGTGCCGGGCACAATCACCACTTTGACGTTGTTGGCTTTCTCGAAAACCGGCAGCACCTTGTCGGCGTAGAGCGCTCCATGGTCCCGCCGTTCATGCCGAGGTAAAGCGTCGGCTCGGCCTGGGCCTGGGTGACCGTGAGCAGGGCGCTCAGGCACGAAAGTCCGAGCAGTGCAGTGCGTTTGACGTTATTCATTGGCGCGACCTTCCTCTATCAAGCAACGGAGATGGAGTGAAACCGGGTGATGGAAAACGCATCCAGCGACGTGGTTGAGGCGCCGCTGCAGATGATCTCGGCGAGCGCCTGGCCCACCGCAGGACCGATCTGAAAACCTGCGCCGGCAAAGCCGAACGCATGCAACAGACCGGGTTGAGTGCCACTGTGACCGATCACCGGCTGGCGATCGGGCAAGTAACCTTCGGTGCCGCTCCAGGTACGAATCGCCTGGGCGCCTTCAAGAAACGGGTAGAGCTCGACGGCCTGGCGCAGGATCTCGATCACGGCGTGCTGACCGGGGCGGGCGCGGGCGTCGTCGAGGGCAAAACCCTGACCGCCGCCCAACACACAATTGCCGCGCGCGACCTGGCGCGCATAGATGCCACCGCCCTCGACACCGGTGCTCGCGTTCATCACCCACGGCAACGGCTCGGTGACCAGCATCGCGGGGTGGCCGGCGTGCATCGGCACGGGTTCACCGAATTGCCCGGCCAGTTTTCCCGCCCACGCGCCCGCGCAGTTCAATACCCAGGGGGCCCGCAGTTCGAGACCGCTTTGAGTGCTGACGCGAAAGCGCTGGCCGTCGTGCTCCACCGCGCCCACCGCGCATTGTTCATGGACCTGCGCGCCATGGTGTCGGGCTGCACGGGCAAATGCCGGAGATACCAGGCGCGGGTTGGCGTGGCCGTCATCCGGACAAAATGAAGCGCCGACCGCCACCTCGCCGACCCACGGAAAACGCGCGCGTAACTCACTGCGTTCGAGCACTTGCAAATCGAGGCCAAAGCCCTGACTGCTGGCGGCGTAGTCCTGTAATGCACGCAGGTCGTTGAGGCTGCGCGCCAGTTTCAAGTGGCCGCTGCGCTGGTACTCGCCGTCGATGCCGATCAACTGCGGCAACTGGCCCCAGATCTCGTGGGCCCGTTGCGACAGCGGCAGTTGCGACAGCGGCCGACCCTGACGGCGCACGCCGCCATAGTTCACGCCGCTGGAATGCGAGCCACAAAAATCCCGCTCCAGCAGCGCCACGCGACGACCCGCCTGGCTCAGAAACAGCGCGGCGGAAGCACCGACAATGCCGCCGCCAATGATCACTGCATCGACTTCGATCATGGCTCGATCTCCAGACCAAACGGCAACGGTTTGATTGGCGCCTGCGCCCGCAGTCGACCGATGTCGGACACCGCCCGCTGACTTTCGCAGGCGATGATTTCCGCGGCCGCGGCACCACACATCCGACCCTGGCAGCGGCCCATGCCGACCCGGCAATGGGCCTTGACCCGATTGATTTCCCAATGGCCTTCACGCACCACTTCGCGGATGTCACCGGCGCGCACTTCTTCGCAGCGGCAGATCATCACGTCGTCAGCGGTATCGGTCGCCCAGTTTTCCGGGAATACGAAAGCGCGTTCCAGGCCATGTCGAAAGGTATCGATCCGTCCAAGTGCCTGCTCCAATTGCACGCCACGCTGCGGCGCGATCGGGTAATCGTTGTCTTCGAGCAAGGCGAGGGCAGCCCGTTCGCCGGCGATTTCCGCCGCGTCGGCGCCCATGATGCCGGCACCGTCACCCGCCAGATAAACTTCGGCGACGCTGCTGCGACCGGCGCTGTCGCGTTGCGGCAGCCAGGCGCGGTTGAGCGGGTTCCAGGCGAATGCGCAGCCGAGCAAATCAGCGAGTTGGGTTTCGCTGCGCAGACCGTGGGCGAAGGCCACTGCATTACAGTCCAGCGTATGTTTGCCGCTGGAGTTGGACCAGTTCAGCGACTGCACCCGTTGTTCGCCGTTGATGCGTTTCAAGGTTGCGCCTTGATGCACCGGGATGCCGTGAGCGGTCAGCCAGCTGCGGTAGTAAATGCCTTTGGCCAATGTCGCCGGTTGCGACAGCAGGCCGGGCAGGGCGCGGGCCTGAGCGCTGAACGGTGAACTGTCGAGTACCGCCACCACCTTCGCACCGGCCTTGGCGTATTGATACGCGACCAGGTACAGCAAGGGGCCGCTGCCGGCGAACACCACCCGTTCACCGATGGCGCAGCCCTGGAATTTCAGGGCGATCTGCGCGGCGCCGAGGCTATAGACACCTGGCAACGTCCAGCCCGGCACCGGCAAAACCCGGTCGGTGGCGCCCGTGGCGACGATCACCCGAGAGAATTCCAGTCGTGCGGCGCGACCCTCGTGCAAGGTGTCGAGTGCACCGTCTTCGGCGTTCCACACCAGGGTGTCGGGACGGTAATCGAGTTGCTCGCGCAACTCATCAATCGTTTGATGCAACGCGTTCGCCTTGCGCGCTTCGAAGCCATACAGCTTGACCGCCGAGCGTTTGAAATTCACCGGCTGACGCCGATAAATCTGCCCGCCGCCGCGTGCGGCTTCGTCCAGCAGGATCGGGCGCACACCATGCGCCACCAACGTCTGCGCCGCACGAATCCCGGCCGGCCCGGCACCGATGATCACGACAGACTTCATACCCACCGCCCCCCTGTGGGAGCCAGCCTGCTGGCGATGACGGTGGCACAGTCAAAAATGCTGGTGGCTGACACTCCGTAATCGCGAGCAAGCCCGCTCCCACATTCGATTGAGGTCACGCCCGGATTTTGTGATCGCCGCCCAACTCCTGTGGGAGCGGGCTTGCTCGCGATGAGGCCGGCGCATTCAACAAATGCGCTGGCAGACAAACCGCCATCGCGAGCAAGCCCGCTCCCACATTCGATTGAGGTCACGCCCGGATTTTGTGACCGCCGCCCAACTCCTGTGGGAGCGGGCTTGCTCGCGATGAGGCCGGCGCATTCAATAAATGCGCTGGCAGACAAACCGCCATCGCGAGCAAGCCTGCTCCCACATTCGATTGAGGTCGCGCCCGGATTTTGTGACCGCCGCCCAACCCCTGTGGGAGCGGGCTTGCTCGCGATGAGGCCGGCGCATTCAACAAATGCGCTGGCAGACAGACCGCCATCGCGAG
Organism: Pseudomonas sp. SJZ080; assembly: GCF_007828295.1. NCBI lineage: Bacteria > Pseudomonadati > Pseudomonadota > Gammaproteobacteria > Pseudomonadales > Pseudomonadaceae > Pseudomonas > Pseudomonas sp. SJZ080. The sequence continues at coordinate 109 of NZ_VIUK01000030.1, read as the reverse complement.
CAAGCCCGCTCCCACATTTGATTGAGGTCACGCCCGGATTTTGTGACCGCCGCCCAACCCCTGTGGGAGCGGGGGGGGGGGGGGGGGGGCCGGCACCTTACACAAAATC